>DOCS01000193.1 GCA_003503355.1 Opitutia bacterium | reverse complement strand
CCAATAGGTGATGCCCGCTCCCATAATGCCACTGCCGAGCACGGCCGGAGTGTTCAGTTCCTGAGGCGTTACGTCGGGGATCTGCAATTTCTTGGCTTTTTCACTGAGGAAGAAAATGTCGACTAGGCGTGCGGTTTCGGGCTGCGAGGCCAGCTCGATCACCGCGTCACGCTCCTTGCGGAAACTGACTTTGTCTGAGTGGTGCACCGATTGGCAGGCAACCTCCAAGGCCTTGAGCGGTGCGGGGTACAGACCGCGTGTGCGCTTCATAATGTCCTTGCGTGCCTGCGCTTCGATGATGCGTGCGGATGCAATGTTGTTCAGAATGGAGTGCGGATTGGGATCGCGCTTACCGTGGCTGAGTAGTTTGGCTGCCACGCTGTTTAAGTGCTCTTTGGGGACGACTTGATCGATCAACTGTTTGATTTTTGCGCCGCTGGAGCTGAGGACGGTGCCGCCGAGAATTAGTGGCAGTGCTTTCGGTAGGCCAATGAGCTTGGGGAGTCGGGTGGAGCCGCCCCACGCCGGAAGAATGCCGAGTTTTGTTTCTGGTAGCCCGATCTTGGTGCAGCGGTCATCCGAGGCGATGCGCCAGTCACAAGCGAGCGCCAGTTCGTAGCCGCCGCCCAAGCAGGCACCATGGATGGTGGCGATAGTGGGTATCTTCAGATCCTCCAGTTTTTGGAACGCTTCGTGCCCGAGGTCAATCATCGCGGCGAGTTCGCCGGGCGTGGCCGCCATCAAGGAGTGGATGTCGGCACCAGCGATAAAGATGCGCGGTTTGTTGGACCGAATTTGGAGAGACTCTATCGAAGGATCGTTTTCGATTTGTGTGAGGGCATCGAGGAGTTCGTTGAGTGCATCCGCATCGAAGATGTTGGCGCTCGACCCCTGCCGGTCAAAGGTGAGAGTGGCGTGTCCGTCTTGCGTGTTGAGTTGTAGGTGTTTCATCTTTGGGGGGCGATGGATTTGGGGTTAAATGTTGCGTTCGAGCCATAAGGCAGCGCCTTGGCCGCCGCCGATACAGAGGCTGACTAGCGCGCGTTGCTGTTGGTTGTGTTGCAGTTGATTGAGGGCGCTGAGCACCAATCGTGCGCCGGTGGCGCCCACTGGGTGTCCGAGCGCGATCGAGCCGCCGCGGGGGTTGAGCTTGCTTGCTGGGATTTCGCCGAGCGCTGCGTCGAGTCCGGCCTTCTGTGCATATTTCGGCTCTTTGAGGGCCTTGAGGACCGCCAGGACTTGGGCCGCAAAGGCTTCGTTGATTTCGACCAAGTCCGCGTCGTCTAGGGTCAACTTAGCGCGGGCGTTGGCGGCCTCGATCGACTTGACTGGGCCGAGTCCCATGCGGGCGGGGTCGCAACCCGTGTAGGCATAATCCACCAGACGACCGAGCGGTTCGATGCCGAGCGCTTGCGCACGTGCTTCCGAGCCGACCAGCAGGGCTACTGCGCCGTCGGTGATTTGCGAGGCATTGCCCGCCGTGACACTGCCGGTTTTACGGTCAAAGACGGTGCGCAGAGTGGCGAGCTTTTCGGCGGTCGAATCCGTGCGCATCCCATTGTCTGCGGTGATTGCCATGCCTTCCGTATATACGGCGGTGATTTCCGCTGCCGTTTCGTCCTGCGCGGCAAATGCTTTTTCGTGTGAGCGGGCGGCAAAGGCATCTTGTGCTTCTCGTGAGATGCCATAGTCGCGGACAAGGATTTCCGCCGTTTCGCCCATGTTCAATCCGGAGATGGGGTCACAGAGCCCGAGTTGTAGTGCCATTAGCGGAGAGAAATCTTCGGTGCGGAAATGCGTGAGCGCCCGTAGTCGGTCTTTGAGTGTCTTCGCTTTGGCTAGTTCGGTAAAATGCTCGACGGCTGAATGGCGGTAAATGAGCGGGTAATTACTCATGCTTTCGACGCCACCAACAATAAAAAGGTCGCCCATGCCAGCAAGCAGGCGTTGATGCGCACAAGTGAGTGCTTCGATGCCCGAGGCGCAGTTGCGGTTGACCGTGGCCGCCGGCACTTTTTCGGGCACGCCGCCGCGCAAGGCGATAATGCGCGCGATGTTGGCGCTGTCGGTCGGTTGCCCCACACAGCCAAAGATCACTTCCGAGAGTTCGCCGGGATCGAGGGCGGTGCGGTCTAATAAGGCGGCGACCGCACTGCGTCCAAGGTCGCTCGCGCTGAGGCCGGCTAATTCGGTGCCCATGCGTGTGAAGGGAGTGCGCACTCCCGCGATGATGACTAATTCTCTGCTCATAATGGGGGTCCTTTCGGGCGGTTATCGATTATTTTTTGCTCTTTCAATTCTTTGCCGACGCCCTGCAATTTTCGCATCGCTTTCCAGCTGTGGAGTTCGATGCGGTTGGGGGTGATTTCGACCTGCTGTTGAAAGCGGTGTTGGATCGTTTTGTTTAAATTGGAGGCTCCTTTGAGGGCGACGACGTGGATGATTAGTTCGTCGATCTCGAGCGGATCGTCGTTGTGTTTACGGATTTCCAGCTGCCATGCGCCAACGCCTGGAGTGTCGTCGATGAGGTGCTCGAGTTGATTAAAGTCGACCAAGGTGCCTTTGAGTTTATCGAGATTCAGGTGGTGAATATCGCATACTCTGGATATTTTGCCGAGTAGCCGTGGACAGGTGCGTCCGCAATGCGGGCATGGCTGGTACGTAATGCCGTGTTCGATCAGATCGCCGGTGCGATAGCGCAATACGATGGAGCCGCGCGCGTCGAGTTGGGTAAAAACGATTTCGCCGGGTTGTTCGTCTGGTACGCGCTGGCCAGTTGCGGGGTCGATGATCTCCACAAAGCCCATGTCAGGGTAGATGTGAAATCCGCTGGATGCCTCTCCGGGTGCAACCGGGCACTCACTCCAAGCGACTTTGGCTTCGGTAAAGCCGTAGGTGGACATGATCGAGACATGCTCAGCGCCGATACGCTCGCATAATTCGCGCAGCTTGCGGCGCATGCCTTCGGGGACTTTTTCGCCGCCGAGCACCAGGTTCTTGAGATGGGTCCACTGCGCGTTTTGTTCCGCGGCCTCTTGTAGCATGTGGTAGAGGAAAGTCGGCATCGCAATGATGGCCTCTGGGTTGAGCTTGCTGATTACGCCGACATTGCCGTCGGTGCCCATGGTCTTGCCGCCGCCGGTTGAGAGGGTGAAGGTGTTGAAGCCGAGGCCGGCGTAGTGGGCTTGCCAGAAGGCCAGGTGTGGGGCAAATGGAAAGGCATTGACGTGCCGGTACTCGGGCTTGGAGTTGCACACCTCCATCAACCGGCGTCCGCTGATTTCGAGACGGTCGAGGTCGTGCTGCGTATACACAAACGGGATCGATGCGGACGAGCGCCCGGTGGTGCTGGTCATGAAGATCGGGCGCAGTTCGCGCTCCAGCAAACGCTTGGCTCCCTGCGGTCCGTGGCGCAGGGCGAGCTTGATGCTGGACCATTGCTTTTTGAGGATCGCCTCATCTGGCACGATCACGAAGTCGCGCGTTTCACTGAGATCCGCTTTGCCGGTGAACGGCAGCAGGGGCAGATCGTCGGTCGTTTGAATATCCCCTGCCTCCAGACCTGCTTCTTTGAATACGTTGGTATAATACCGCGCGAAGGGGAGCACGCGGTTTTTCAAGAAGTTGGAGAGTATTATGCCTTGGCGGTGATGAATTTCATCAGTTGAGGCGTTTTCCCACCATGTGGTGTGCCTGGTATTCATTAGAAGTTTCGGGGTCGAGCAACTTGCGTATTTGCGGCAATGCTTGCTCGGCGGCCTGTCGGCCGATCTCTATAAAGTGGTCATATTCGTGATAATCATACCAGCGGCCGAGGCAGGAGATCGGTTTGATCACAATGTCGGCTTGTTTGCAGGCGTCCTGCGCCATGCGGATTTGCGAGGCCTTCAGCGAGCTGACGAAGGTGTCGATGATGTTGCCGTAGGCGAGGAGGTTGACGGGCCGAATGATGCGAGCGAACATTCTGCGCAGCAGGCTGGGTTTCGGGGCTTTGAAATCGGCTAGGCCGCAGTGCTCGATCTCGTCAACGGTCGGAATGGTTGAAATCGCGATTACCGCGTCGATGTTATCCATCTTTTTCAAGATCGCGATCGGCACCGGATCGATCACGCCACCATCCACGCAGCGGTGTCCTTGGTAGTGAACTGGTACGATCACTCCCGGCATGGCACAGCTGGCATGCACCGCATCGATCAACTTGCCGGTATGGCAGATGATGCGCTGATTAGTGTCGATGTCGGTGGTAACGATATACAGTGGGCGCTTGAGTTTGTTAAAAGTGATGTCGCCAATTGAGCGGCGCAGATGGGCTTTGGCCTTTTTGCCCCAAAAGAGCCCTTTTGAAGGAGGAAGCGCCGGGTCCGATAACCGATGCAGTACCTTGGGTGTCTGGATCTCCTCAGCCAATTCAACCAGTTGGTGACCTTTGTAACCCGCGCACCACAGTGCGCCGACGTAGGCTCCCATGCTGCAGCCGGAAACCGCCGCGATCGGAATGTTGTTTTCCTCCAATACCTGAATGACGCCGACATGTGCCAAGCCCTTGGCGCCGCCGCAAGATATAGCCAGACCAAGGCGCACAGGTTTGTGCGTCGGAGCTTTCGCTGGTGGCGAAGCAGAGCGTCCTTGGGGGGCGCTCGGGGGGGGTATTTCGGGGTGCAGCATGGGGTGCCAGTATTACCATTTTTATAATGCACATAAATTGTTATAATGCAAATAGATGCGGTATTTTTATGGATTTTTTTGCGTTTGCTAGCTTGGAGATGTTCATGGCTTTTTACGAAGCGTTAGCTTTGTGCGATGGGATCGAGCATCGGCGGTTCGCGCGATTCGTGGCAGCGGAGTTGGGCACGGCAGGACCGGAACGTCTGTATAACTGAGCGGAACGGCACGACCAGTTTCGCTGTGGCGGGCTTGAGGCGCTTCTACGGGGACTTGGGGCGTTCGAATGCTACGGCGCTTATACACGTATACTCGCGCAACAAAAAACGCGCTCCGTTGCGGGAGCGCGCTGTTAAATTGAGCGAAGACTAATTACCTGATTGGTGACTTTACTTGCAGCAGGAGCGCCGGCAGGACAGAGGTCTGCTGGAGATGGCGTAGCAATGCCGTGTCACTTATCGGTTCAGCTCGACCAGTTTCGCCATGATGGCTTTTTGCGCGTGCAGGCGATTTTCAGCTTCGTCGTAAATGATGCTTTGCGGGCTATCGAGGACTTCTTGGCTGACCTCCTCACCTGCGTGGGCGGGCAGGCAGTGCATGAAGTAGGCGTCGGGCTTGGCGAGTGCCAACAGCTCGGCGTTGACTTGATACGGGGCCATTTCTTTGAGGCGCTGTGCGGCTTCGGCTTCGTCGCCCATCGATACCCACACGTCGGTGTAGATGGCGTCGGCATCGGTCACCGCTTGCTTTGGATCGGTGGTGTAGGTGAAGTTCACTGGCAAGCCATCCGCCTTGAGAGCATCCACCACGGCTTGCGTGGGTTCGTAGCCTGCGGGGCCGGAAACGACAATTTCCATTCCGAACATCGCGGCGGTCAGAATCCACGAGTTGGCCATGTTGCAGGCGCTGTCACCGAGGAAGGCGACCTTCTTGCCTTTAAGGGTGTTGATATCGAGTGTGTCGGGTGCGTAGCGCTCGAGCAGGGTGAAGATATCGGTATACAGCTGGCAGGGGTGGTTGAAGTCGGTCAGGCCGTTGACGATCGGCATCGTCGCATGCTTGGCAAACTCCTCGATGATCGAGTGTTCGAACGTGCGGATTACCAAACCGTGCAAATAGCGCGACAGTACCTTGGAGCTGTCGGCAACGGATTCGCCGCGGCCGATTTGAGTTTGTTGGGAGTTGAGTACGATCGGGTGACCGCCGAGCTCGTTGACGCCGACTTCGAAGGAGACGCGTGTCCGTGTGCTGCTCTTGTAAAACAGCAGGCCCCACGATTGCTTGTTCAACGCCGCTGGGGTGTTCCACCGGTCGTCTTTAAANNGACTTGGCCAGCGAGAAGACTTCTTGTGCTTGTTCGAGCGTGAAGTCGGTAACTTTTAAGAAGTGATGCATGTGTTGCAGTGTGAATGTGTTAAAGTCAGCAAACTTAAGTCAGTTCAGCGAAGACTTGGTTGAGGATCGCGACGGATGCGTCGAGTTCTTCAGGGGAGGCAATGAGTGCGGGGAGCAGGCGAATCGTATTGTGGCCCGCTGGGACGATGATCAGGCCCTTGTCCCGTGCCGCAGCCGTCACGCTGAGTGCATCGGCGTGTAAGGCCAGTCCGACCATGTAGCCGGCACCGCGCATGCCTGCGATGTGTTGTGGGTGTTGTTTGATTAGGCGATGGATGGCTTGGTGCCAAACGGCGCTGTTGCGCTGCACCTGTTCGAGCAGGGATGCCTGCTCGATAATATCGAGCGTGGCGTTGGCTGCGGCGCAGGCGAGTGGCGAGCCGCCGAAGGTGGTGCCATGTGAGCCGGGCTGAAACAGTTCGGCATACGGTTCGGATACCCAGATCGCACCAATCGGGAAGCCGCCGCCGAGGCCTTTGGCCATGCCGATGGCGTCCGGCTGGACGCCGCTCTTTTCGAAGGCGAAAAAGTGTCCGCTGCGGCCGATGCCACATTGCACTTCGTCGAGCATTAGGAGCACGTTGCGCTCGGTGCACAGTGCACGCAGTTCTTGAAGAAAGCTGTCCTCGGCCGGAAAGATGCCGCCTTCGCCTTGAATCGATTCGATGAATACCGCGGCGACGCTGTCGTCGAGCAGTGTATCGAAGCTCTCGATGTTGTTCAGTTGGCCAAATTTGAAGCCTTCCAGCATCGGCCGGAAGCCGCCTTGGATCTTTTCTTGAGGCGTGGCCCCCATGCCGCCGAACGTCCGGCCGTGGAACGCATCCTGTGCGGCGACCACGGTAAAGCGCTTTGCTTCCTCGCCACCGCTTAAATTGCGTCCGTGTAGTCGCGCCAATTTGATCAACGCCTCGTTGGCCTCCGCGCCGCTGTTGCAAAATAGCACCCGACCCGGGCCGGCTTGTGCGACCAGTCGATCTGCCAGCTTTTGTTGCCCGGGGATACCGTACAGGTTGCTGCAATGCGTGAGGGTGGCGGCTTGCGCTTGCACTGCCTGCACCCATTGAGGATGTGAGTGGCCAACCGATGTGACCGCAATGCCGCTGCCAAAGTCCAAGTAGCGCTTGCCGCCCTCGTCATACAGATACACGCCTTCGCCGCGCACGGCGTTGAACGCGGGCGGGCCGTAGTTTTTAATCAGAGTCGGGTGGTGCATGAGGCTGGGGAGGCTTGAGACTTGAGGGGGGAGGCTTGAGAGCTGAGGCTTGAGAGCTGAGGGGGGAGAGCTGAGGCTGGAGAGGTAGACTTTAGATGCTCTGCTCGGCGCTAGCAAGGGCCCTATGGGTTGCGGTGTTCGGGCTCAGGTGTTGACGATTTCGGTGCCCACGCCTTTGTCGGTGAAGATTTCGAGCAGCAGGCTGTGTGGTTGCTCGCCGTCAATGAAGTGCACGCGGTGCACGCCGTTGCGCAGGGCGGTTACCGCGCTGTCGGTTTTCGGAATCATGCCCTTGCTGATCGTGCCGTCTTGGACCAGTGCGTCGACTTCCTCCGCTTTGAGCGAGGAAATGAGGGATTCGGGGTCGTCGATGTCGCGCATCAGGCCCGGTACATCGCAGAGATAGACCAGGCGTCGGGCGCGCAGGGCACTGGCCACGCGGGCTGCTGCGGCGTCGGCGTTGGTGTTGTAAACTTGTCCGTCCTCATCGCAGGCGAC
>DOCS01000037.1 GCA_003503355.1 Opitutia bacterium | reverse complement strand
GACCAGTATCAGCACCGGTAAGCGCGCATGGAAGCATGGTATACACGGGTTTTCGGAGCCGTGTCCCGCGACTGGAGGGATCCGCCCGATCACCAACCTATCGCGCAAGACTAAAGCGGTGTGGAATATATTTAACCAGCAGGGCTGGAATAGTAATGTCATCGGTTGGTGGCCCTCGCAGCCGGCCGAGCCGATTAACGGCGTCATGGTTTCGAATCATTTTCAGCAGGCGGTTAAAAATGTGGACGAGGCCTGGCCGATGCGCGCCGGCACGGTCCACCCCAAGCTCCTCGAGGAGCCGCTCAAGGAAATGCGGGTCCACCCCGCTGAGTTGCAGAACGAGCATATCCTGCCATTCATCCCGAAGGCTGCCGAGATTGACCAAGACAAGGACCAAAGCATGGCGTCCTGCGCCAAAATTATTGCCGAAGTCTCCGGTATCCATGCGGCCGCCACCGCCTGTATGCAACTGGAACCATGGGATTTCATGGGCGTCTATTACGATGGCATCGACCATTTTGGACACGGCTTCATGAAATATCACCCGCCGCGTCAGCCTTGGGTCGATGAGGACAAATTTGAGCTCTACAAGGATGTGGTCGAAGCCGGTTATCGGTACCACGACATGATGCTGGGTGTGCTGCTGGAGCTTGCTGGGGAGGATACCACCGTCATGCTGGTTTCAGACCATGGCTTTGAGCCGGGCAACCTGAGGCCGCAGTCCCTGCCAAATGAGCCAGCCGGACCGGCTGCCGAGCATAGCCCGTATGGGATGTTCTGCCTGCGCGGCCCCGGGATTCAACAAGGCGAACGCGTCTATGGCGCGTCGTTGCTCGACATTGCCCCCACGCTCTTGCATTTGTACGGCTTGCCTGTCGGCCGCGATATGGATGGCAAGGTGCTGGTCAATTGCTTCGAGACGGAACAGGAAGTGCAGTTTATCGATAGCTGGGACGAGCGGGAGGGGCCGCATGATTCCGGCCAGCACCCGCAAGGTGCGCAGTTGGACGTCGCCGAGTCGCGCGAGTCGCTGAAACAGTTGGTGGAGCTGGGCTACATCGATGAGCCCAATCCGGATCGGGGGGTGGCGATTGATGAAACCATTCGTGAGCTGCAATACAACCTCGCTCAGGCGTATATGGACGGTGGCCGCTATGTAGAGGCCGCGGGTATTCTCGAAAAGCAATGGCAGCGATGGCCCGAAGAAAGCCGTTTCGGCACTAAGCTGCTCGCTTGTTGGCTGGCCTTAGAGAATGGCGCCAAAGCGCGCGCGACCCTGGAGCTGCAGATTGAGCGCAAGCAGGCGGCTGCGGTCGCTGCGTCTGAAGAACTAAAAAAAATCCAGGACGACTTGAAGCAGAAAGAAGCCGACGGCGTCAAGCAAGCTGAGGCGAAGGGCGAGACTTATCAGGCCGAGGAGCTGCCGCGTGCCACGCAGCAAAAAATTCGGCGCCTCACCGGCCAGTCCAAGACCAATCCGCATGCAATGGCCTATCTCCAGGGCTGCGTATTGGCACTCGAAGGCCAGTTCGAGGCCGCGATTGAAGCGTTAAAAGCCGCGGAGAAGGTGCAGATGGCAAACCGCCCGAGCCTCTACGCCAAAATGGGCGAAGTGTACACCAGCTTGGAAAATTGGGAGGACGCCGAGCGCTGTTATCGCAAGGTGCTTGAAATTCAGCCGAACAATCACGACGCCTATCTGGGGCTGGCGCAGGTCAGTTTGAAGCGCGGGTTTCATTTCAATGCCGCGGGCGAAGCCTTGGCATCGCTCGAGTTGATTTTCTATAACCCCAAAGCGCACATGATTTACGGTTCTGCGCTGATGGCGCTGGGCAAACCGAAAATGGCGGAAAAGACCCTGCTCACCGCGGTGGCACAAAATCCCAACTATATTCCTGCCCTGCAATGCTTGGAAACCTTGTATGGTAAAGTGCTCCAGCAGCCGGCCAAAGCGGCAACCTACCGCGACGGCGTGCAAGCCGCGCGTGCACGGATCGCTGCGCTTAAAACCGGCGCACCAGCTGCATCCGAGCCGCTGTCCGAATTCCCTGAGATGCCTGCCCTGCGCGGGCGCATTCAGCGGCCCACCAGCCAAACCTTGGTGGTCGTTTCCGGGCTGCCGCGTTCCGGTACTTCACTGATGATGCAAATGCTCGCTGCAGCCGGCTTGAATCTGGTGACCGATCAGTCGCGCGCTGCCGACGCATCCAATCCGAAGGGCTATTATGAGGACGACCGTGTCAAGCAGCTCCCGGGCGCAACGGATCGAAGTTGGTTGAGTGACTGCGCCGGGCAAGCGATCAAAATTGTCGCGCCGCTGTTGGATTATCTGCCGCAAGACCTGCCCTGCCGTGTGATCTTTATGCAGCGCGCTCCGGCTGAAATTATCACCTCGCAACGCACCATGTTGCAGCGCGCGGCCAAGCTCGGCGCCGCCTCCAGTGATGCCGCGCTGGCCCGTGCGTACGCCGCGCAACTGGAGGGCGCCAGCCGCTTGATGCAGGGGCGGGAGAATGTCGAGGTGTTGCCGGTCCGCCATCAAGATGCACTCAACGACCCGCAGGCGGTGGTACAACAAGTGCTGGATTTCTTACAGCTGGATGGCGATGTCGGCGCGATGGTGCAAACGGTGGATGCCGACTTGCACCGCGTCAAAATACCGACGGCATGAGCGCATTTAGATTCAAAGAAGTGCCTACCTGACGCATGCCTGTCTGATTTTTTAAAGCCTCCCTCGGATTGAGGGAGGCTTTTTTATGTGTAGTTCCACGACCGACCGCCGAGCGGATGTCGATTCTTGGCATAAAGCCAGTGGCTACCAAGGTTTGGCGGTAGCGAGCAGGTTGACCCCACGATGGAATGGTAGCTGTGGCTGTCGTAATACGAAGATAGGACTATGTGTCTTGGTGTGAGGCAAGCGTCGTGCTATAATTTTCACTTGCAAATGGCTCCACGCTGGCTAAACCTGAGCAATGAAGAGTATTAAAAAAGCGACTCAAGCCACCCCAGTAATCGCAGGTGCCACCTCAGTCGTTGCGCTGTTCGCTGCCTCAAGCCTTGATGCTGGAATAATCGTCAGTGATCTGGGCGCCACCGTCAGTTTTGATGGGGTTACCAGCTTCAGTTGGGATATCGACGGGGATGGAGGTGCCGAGTTGTCCATTGCTAGCAATGGCAGTTCCAGTTCCAGTACCGCTACCGCTATCGGTATTGGAAATTTTTCCGATGGATTTGAGGTGCGAGTGCACTTTAGTCAACTCGAGAACCTTTCTAAAGATGTAGCTGTCGGAACCACTAATTTTGCGATGGGTCCTTTTGCTTATCTCGTTTATACCTCTGTATTAGGTTCTGCATATAGCAATTTTGACAGTCTCGAAAGCGGCTACATCGGCTTTAAGTTTGAGTCGGCTAGTGACACGCTGTATGGTTGGGCAGAAGTTATCCTTGATGCTGGGTCCTTTCAACTTGTTCAGTGGGCCTATGAAGATTCAGGGGGTGACATCTTGGTAGGTGACGTCGGAGCGATTCCCGAGCCGGCTGGCGCTGCCACTGGTTTGGGCTTGCTAGCGCTCGGTGCTGCGGGCCTGCGCCGTATGCGCCGCCCGAAGTCAGCTTAGTCACTCGAGGGGCATGCCTCTCTGATTTTTTAAAGCCTCCCTTGGATTTAGGGAGGCTTTTTTATTGATTGTTCGAGAACGGGCTGGAGAAGGAGCGGCACACTGTGAGTGCAGGATTCAATTCTTGATGATTGCCCATCGATAAAAGCTGCATGCTGTAGGGCTCGAGCTGGCTCGAT
>DOCS01000135.1 GCA_003503355.1 Opitutia bacterium | reverse complement strand
CTCAGCGCGGTCCTTTTCCGAGTCACGCAGCGCTTGCGCATTGCGCACATCCTCAGCCGCATCCGCGCCACGCGGCCGCGTGCCTTTGATCGGGCGCGTCTCAATTTGGCGCCCCTGCTTGCGCAAAAACTGCTCCGGCGAAGTGGATAACACCGAAAATGCCCCCGAATCGATCAACGCGCTGTACGGTGCCGGATTGCCCCGCCGCAACGCGCGGTAGAGCTCAGTGGGATTACCCGCAAAGCGGCACTTCGCACGCTGCGACAGGTTCACCTGATACACATCGCCACTGGCAATGTAATCGCGCACCCGCTCCACTGACTGCAAATACGCCTTACGTTCCATGTTCCATCCCCAGGCACCACGCTGCGGCACAGATGGCTGCTCCGGCAGAACCGAATCCGCAGTAATCAGCGCCTGCAATTCCTCGATCACAACCGCTGCATCGGCCCGAATGCCAAGCGCAATCAGACTCAGCTCCCCAGTCACGTGATTCAACGCAGCGATTCCATCATAAAAACCAAAATACAGATCCGGCAGGTCCCGATCATCCCGAGTCAGATCAGGCAGTGCCTCAATCTGGCGGCCATAATCATAGGCCAGAAAACCGACTGCGCCGCCGACAAACGGAATCCCGCTGGAATGCTCGATCGTATAATCCGCCATCAATTCACGCAACCCCCCCAGCCCATCTGAAGTCTCGACTTGGCTTGAAGTTCGACCTGCAGCCAAGGTGTTACGCCGTTCGGTATAGATTCCATCCTTGCCCTCAAACACCAGGAACGGGTCCGAGCCAAAAAAACTCCATTGCCCAAGACCATCGTTCGAAAGCGAGCTATCCAGTACGAACGGCGCGCACCTCGAACCAAATCGTTCAATCAACGCATCCACCGTCGGAGGGCTCTTTATAGTAACAATGCGCATAATCAAAACAGTGACTGCGAGCGTCCGAGCAACAATTCCCACATTTCAGGGCGTCACTCCATCGCGGTTCGCGATTAGTGCCGATTCGCTTTCTGGATCAAATAAAAGCCAATCGACTGGAAAATTATATTCGGCAGCCAAATCAAAATATCAGGTCGCCAGCTGGGCTTTCCTTCCAGCCAACTAACGACGATAATGAGGAAGTAATAAGTCATGGCGATGATCAGAGCGATCGCCAGGTTGGCATACGTTTCTTTGCGCCCGACCTGAATTGCGAGCGGAATGCCAAAAATCGCCAGCGAAAACACCGAAAATGCCATCGCGAAGCCTTTTTGCATGTGCATCTGCACTTTCATGCGCCCCGACGACATTCCCTCCCCGGCCTGCGACTCCTGCTCCAATGCCTGGTCGCGCACTTCCATCAACTGCGCAAACGTCATCTCCTTGATACGCGCGCGGCGCTTGCTCTTTTCTCCAAAAATCTGATCCAGCGGCAGTTCAATCGGCAATTCACCAAAGAACAGCGAACGGACCGGCTCACTCGACAGCGCCTCCGGATCCTCTGCGCTGCGCTGCTCGGCGGTCCCGTCTCTCAAAGTGAGCACCAACGCATTGTCCGCTTTGTTGAAATCCAGCTCACCTTCCGCGGCGCGTAAAAACAGCTTCACCCGCTTCTCGTCATCAAGCTCCCAAATCCAAAAATCCTTCATCAATGAGCCATCCCGACCGCCCATATAAATCACATACCCAGGAAATTCCTTAATAAAGCGCTTCTCCTCGATGAACCCGATCGGGTTCTCGCTCACCGCACTGACCATCAGCTGCTTGTAAGCACTGCGCGACTGTGGCGCGTAATGCAGATTAACCACGACGCCTGCCACCATCCCCACAAACGAAATCAGGAATACCGGCGACGCGATCTGGAATAGACTCAATCCGGCCGACTTCATTGCCGTCACTTCCTGCTGCGAAGACAGGCGCCCCAGCGCAATCAGGGTTCCGGTCAACATCCCCAATGGCAACGCATACGCCGCCACATACGGAATCAACAAGCCCATCAGCTTGAGAAACACTACTAAATCTAGCTTTCCGGCCGCTACCAGACTCGCGATGTCGCGCATCGCATTGCCCATTAGCAGGACAAACACAAAGAGCCCCATTGCCAACCCGGTTGAAACAAGGATCTCTCTCAGAACATGACGATGTAATAAATTTAGCATTTGCAGTGTTTCAAAATCCAGAACTTAGCAGCCCACACCAGAGAATCACAAGCCACAAGCGATGCCAAAAAAAATTCCCCCGACTCAGGCGTTTCTCTCTTCACACTTCAGGCTTCACCACTCAATCTCCCGCCATGGATTCCAAACACGAAGAAGTTCTCCAAATTTTCCGCGATGGCGGCGCGCTCCTCAACGGTCATTTCCTGCTGCGCTCCGGCCTGCACAGTGCACATTTTTTCCAATGCGCACAGGTCTGTCAGTACATGGACAAAGTCACTCGCATGGCGGAACTACTACTCCCGGCGCTGAAAGAATATGGCGCTACCACAGTCGTCGGCCCGGCAATGGGCGGTCTCGTCATTGGCCAGGAAGTTGCCCGCCAATTGGGCCTGCGCTTCGTGTTCCTCGAGAAAGTGGACGATAAGCTCGAACTGCGCCGCAATTTCAAATTCGAACCCGGCGAAAAGGTGCTTATCGTCGAGGACGTCATCACCCGCGGCGGGCGCGTGGTCGAGGCGCTGGAACAATGCCGCAAACACGGTGCGGACCCGGTAGCCGTCGGTGTCATCGTCGACCGCAGCGCTGGCAAGACCTCTTTCGACGTGCCGCACCACAGCCTCGCCGAACTCAGTTTCCCGACCTACCAACCCGACAATCTGCCCCCCGAACTGCAAGGTACGAAAGCGATCAAGCCAGGCAGCTAGCGGCCACGACGACGCGGGGCACGCCTTCGCACAACTTTGGATCCTCCATCGCATGCTCAAATTCAACAACACCCTCAATCGCCTTCGCAGCATTGGCATCCTGGAAGCCATCTCATTCATCCTCCTGCTCGGCATCGCCATGCC
>DOCS01000239.1 GCA_003503355.1 Opitutia bacterium | reverse complement strand
ATGCAGGCGAAGGTCGTCGAAGCAGAGGCGCAGGTGCCGCTTGCGCTCGCCGAAGCATTTCGTTCCGGCAATATGGGGGTGATGGATTACTATCGTTTGAACAATATCA
Organism: Opitutia bacterium; assembly: GCA_003503355.1. Lineage (GTDB taxonomy): Bacteria > Verrucomicrobiota > Verrucomicrobiia > Opitutales > Coraliomargaritaceae > Lentimonas. The sequence goes on along the minus strand of DOCS01000239.1, from coordinate 9,259 downwards.
AGGCGGATACTGACATGCGTGATTCCATCTCCAAGGGCGACGAAAATAAATAAAGCCTATGCATAGCTGGCCCTGGTGGAATGCCGGGGCCAGCCGTCCTGACTAATGACTGATCTGTGATATGGAAAACCTTCTCGAAATACTGGTGCCGTTAATTTTTGCGGCAGTTTACTTCTTTGGTAATCTGTTATCGAATAAGTCTGGGGACGATGAAGCGAGTCCACCGAAATTGCCGCATCAGCCGGGAGGAATTGGCGAAGCTGAGAATTATGCGGAGCGCCAGCGTCAGATACAGGAAGCGATTCGCCGTAAAATAATGGAACGCCGCCAGGCCGCGGCGGCGGAGGATGAGGAGGCATCGACCTCTGAATCTCCGGTGATCGCTCGCGTGGAACGACATAAAGAGGTCAAAGAGCAGCGCAAAGAGATGCATCAGCGTAAGGCACCGCACGTTGAGCCGACACCTAGCCCCGCTGCGCCGTCTGTAGAGCCGTCGGGTGCGTTTTCCTGGGATACGTCGGATAATGCTTACGAGCAGCAGATGCAGGTGCGTCTGCAACAGATTGAGGCCTCTAAGCGAAGTGCTGAAGCACTTCGTCGTCAGGCTGGAATGAAGCCGGCTGCCAAACCCACGCCTCGTGGTGCGGGGGTGGCTGAGCGTGCACGGCGCACCAGCGGTGGGTTGCTGTCAGGGCCGGTTCGCAAGGTGTTGAGGGATCCCGTGGCTGCGCGTGTCGGGTTTATATACGGCGAGGTGCTGGGTAAGCCAGTCAGTCTGCGTAAATCCGGCAGTGGCGTGGCAGACTAGGCAATCGTTTGCGATTACCGCTTTCGTCCAAGCAGACAGATGTAAGCGGCGTATGGCAGGTTAAATAAGTGCCGGCCGCGACCTATTACAGCGTAGCACGAGCGCGCGAGTGGTTGCACGTGAACGCGCGAGTGGTTGCACGTGAACGCGCCGAGTCAGATTCAATTCAACTCATTCGCATCGACTTTAGCCGAAGTGTGACACGTAGGCTGGCGGAGACGGAGTGCCTCTGTGGCGCAGTCTCTGGTCCTCTCAATGGACCAGCGTTTCTGTTCCCCTGCTGGGCATCACTGCAGAAGGCCGTTCGTTGTGGCCTCTGAAATCGGCGATGCCTACGGAATCGAGATCTTCGCGGTGCCCGAACTGCTCGGCCGCAAGCGTTCGCCTGCGTGATCGATCACGATGTTTTCCCCTGCGGTAAACAGTATGTCGACCGGGCCGCTTTTGTTCAGCTGAACCGTTTCGCCCGCGCTCATTGTTTTGCGGAATAGCTCCTGCTTGTCGTCGCGTTGTTTAACCAGCACGTACACATTACCGCTGGCGATTAGCGTGATGCTGTCCTCTACCGCTGCAGGTGCGACTGGATCGGCCGCTTCCACGCTTTCGCTGATCGCCGGAGGATCGATTAGTTCAGGCGTGTCGACTACCGGATCGCTGGCCAGGATCGCCTTAATTAGGGCGAAAATGACGAAGATCAGCGCCAGAGTACCAACTGCGATCAGACCGGCTTTGATGTAAAAGATCTTATCGCTATCGTCGCTCTCATCTTCCGTGTTTGAGTCTGTCTCAGATTGGCTCGATGCACGGTTGGCTGAAATGCGGCCGTAGGAGGGCTCTGCATTGTCAGCGGTATTTGTGTTCGCATCTTTAACTGCCATGGTCCCAAATAATTCGGAACCGCTTTTTTTACCCGAGCGAGTCTGGCCCTTTTGCTCCGCGCTATATTCGCTGAGGATGTTTTCCGGATCGAGCTTCAGGTGACGCGCGTAATTTTTAAGAAAGCCGCGTTTGTAAATCTCGGGCAGTTCGAAATCGAACTGGTTTTGCTCCATCTGTCCGAGATAATCACTGCGAATTTTAGTGGCCTCGGCCGCTTCACGCAGAGAAATCCCCTTGCGCTTGCGTGCTTCTTCTAATCGTTCGCCGATACTTTGCATTATGTCTTTATTATGTGAGTGTCTTTTTTTATACCGCAAGCACCAATCAAGATGGATTATCGATCTTGCGAATGCCGAGGGCTAGGTGCTGTACGGCGACAAGTGAAGTCGACTCCCGTGCACCATGAGCGGATCGCTCTGTGGCTTGCTTACGAAAGTACGAACTGTAAATCGCCCCATTCCCCGTCCTGGCGCGAATCTAAGGTGATCGTGTCTTCGGGCCGAAGCTCGGCGAAGCGGGCTTCGTAATGAGCGCGCACTAGGTCGAGCTCTTTGACCAGAATGCCGCTGAGCGCCAGCGTGCCGCCTGGTTTGACGCCGAATACGACTGGATCCGAGTGGGGGATGAGCACGTCGGTTTGAATATTGGCGAGTAATAGATCCGCTTGGCGACCTGTGAGGCCTTTTTCTAAGTCGGCCACTTCAAAGTCGAGTTGCGCGATGTGCGGGTTCTCTTGCGAGTTGCTGCCGCACACTACGATCGCTTCGGGGTCAAAGTCGAAGCCAAGGATTTTTTGAAAGCCGAGCGCGGATGCAGACAGGGCGAGCACGCCGGATCCACAGCCTGCGTCTATTAGCTCGAGGCTGTCGAGTTGATCCGCATGGGCATCGCGATAGTCTTGCAGGCGACGAGCACAGAGGCGTGTAGTCTCGTGAGCACCGGTGCCAAACGCCATGCCAGCATCGAGGTAAACCGTTGCGGCGCCCTCGGGCGTGGTGAGGTTGTCGCGCTCCCAGAGGGGAATCCAATGCAGCTGACGATCGCTCCATGGTTTGACGAATTCCTTGTAGGCGTTTTGCCAGTCCGCGTCTTCGATGGTGCTTTCAGTAAACGTCGCAGGCAGCGTGGGGAATTCCGCGCGTAGTTCCGTCAGTGCGGCATGCGCGCTGACCGCGTCGGCAAATATCCCGAATACTTCGTAGGGATCGTTAATTTCTTTCTGCATCACACCCCAGTGGGCGGATTCGATTTCGTAGAAGTAGCCGTCGAGAAGGTCAGCCATTTCATCGGGAATGCGGGCGCGGAGTTCGAATTGTGAGCTCATAATGATGTGTGATTCGGAAGTGCAGGAGGGTGGACACTCATGTCCACGGGCGAGAATGCATTAGCGGTTGAATGACGGGACACGAGTGCCAAGCCTTCATCGTTGCCTAGCGCGATTTGATTTGTCCCTTGCTTAGGCGGGTGACTACGTCAGGAAGGAGTTGGTGTTCAATGATATGCATTTTTTTCTCGAGCATCTTGAGTGTGTCTTTTTCATCGATCCTGACTTCTTTCTGGTCGATGATCGGACCTGCATCGAGCGCGGGGGTGACCCAGTGTACGGTGCAGCCAGTAACTTTGACTCCGTGGTCAAAGGCTTGGCCGATGCCGTTCATGCCCGGAAAGCTTGGTAGCAAGCTGGGGTGTAGATTGATCATGTGACCGTTCACCGCCTCGATAAAGGAGGGCTGGATAATGCGCATGAAGCCTGCCAGTACAATAAGCTTGGGCGAGAACGATTGAATGCGCTCAATGTAGTTTTGCTCTGCCTCATCGCTCAGGCGCGCGCCCTTGCGCTGCGGATCGATGTAGATCGCGGGCACCTCGTACTTTTGTCCGAGTTCGAGGATGCCAGCGTCTTCATGGTCGCTGATGATGGCTGCGATTTTTGCAGCGCCGAGCTGCTTCTTGGCTTCCGCTTTTAACAGTGCTTCGGCGTTGGAACCGCGGCCGGAGCCGAGGATTACGATGGGATAGGCCATTTGGTAAATGCTTGGATTCTGAAAAGCAGAAGTTCTGTAGATCGATCTACTTGAAGAACTTCTTCGCTTTGGCGACGAAGGAGTCACTCATCGGGTTGGCCGGGTCGCCACAGGCTTCGGCATAGTCTTCGAGCTTCTTCTTTTGTTCGCTGGAGAGTTTGGTCGGTACTTCCACTTGAACGCGGATCAGCAGATCGCCTTTACCATTGCCGCGTAAATGCGGGATCCCTTGTCCGCGCAGGCGGAAGGTGGTGCCGGTTTGTGTGCCAGCTGGAATCTTGAGTGCACCTTGGGTGAATAGTGTCGGCACATTGATGGAGCCGCCGAGTGCAGCGAGTGTAAACTTGATCGGCACTTCGCAGTACAGATCGTGGTCGTGGCGCTCGAATAACTCGTGCTCTTTGACGTGCACAATAATGTACAGATCACCTGCTTGACCACCCATTTGTCCGGCTTCCCCTTTACCCGAAGAACGGAGCTTCGAGCCGGTTGCGACGCCCGCTGGAATGCGCACCTTGACCGTGCTGGTCTCCATCTCGCGACCCTCGCCGCGGCAGTTTGTACAAGGCTTTTCGATCGTTTGTCCCGCGCCGTGGCAACTCGGGCAGGCTTGGCGAAAACTAATGAATCCACGATTGGAAGTGACTTGGCCGGCACCGCCGCACGTTGGGCAGATTATCTTCTTGGAGCCGGGCTCAGAGCCGGAGCCATGGCACTTCTTACATTCGATCGGCCGACGATAGCGAATTTCTTTTTCGGTGCCTTTAGCCGCTTCTTCGAGGCTGATCTCGAGGTCGTAGCGCAGGTCGGAGCCGTGTGCCGCGCCGCCAGCGGATTGTCCGCCACCGCCGCCACCAAAGAATTCATCGAAGATGCCGCCGCCGCCGCCTCCGCCTCCGCCACCACCACCAAAGGCTTCGCGGAACATGTCGAAAGGATCGTGGAAACCACCACCGCCGCCTGCACCCGCACCCCCGGCACGGCCCATGCCGCCATTCTGGAAGGCGGCGTGTCCATAGCGATCATACGCTGCGCGCTTGTCAGGATCTTTCAGCGCATCATACGCTTCGGAAATCTCTTTGAACTTCGCCTCGGCAGCGGCATCGTCCGGATTTTTGTCCGGATGGTATTTCACTGCCTTTTTGCGATAAGACTTTTTGAGCTCATCGGCTGTTGCGTCGCGGGAGACCCCGAGGGTTTCGTAATAATCTGCTTTCGCCATATCGGTATCGAAGTGTTATGCTTTTTCCGGACCGCTGGAAACGATGACGTTTGCAGCACGGATCAGTCGGTCATTGAGGCGATAGCCCGCGCGGACGGTTTGAATGACTGTGTCCTCTTCGACTTCAGCGGAGGGCTGGTGCGAGATGCATTCATGGAAATTCGGGTCGAAGACTTCGCCATCGGGGATGAGTTCCTCCAAGCCTTGCTCGTTGAGGGAGCGCTTGAGCTGGTCGTCGACCATTTTGAAGCCAATCGTGACATCCTTCGCTTCGGGGTGGTTCTCGGCGGCTTGGAGTCCGAGCTTCATGTTGTCGAGTACCGGCAGCAGTGATTCAACCACGTTCGCGGCCGCGCTACGGATGATTTCCTGCTTCTCGCGGGTGATCCGCTTGCGGTAATTCTCGAGGTCCGCAACCGAGCGAAGGTAGCGGGTTTTCATTTCTAGGGCTTCCTTCTCGGCTTTTTCCAGTGCAGACGCTTCCGCTACGGGTGTCTCCACTTCGTTCGTGGTCTCTTCGACGACTTCCGCGTCTTCGAAGGAAACGGCTTCATTGTCCAGTTTCGGCTCTTCTGTGTTTTGGTCTGTCATGGTAGGAAAATTGCGTCTGCAGGCCGCTTAAGACACGGGCCTATTTCAATATGAGCGCGGGAGTGTGCTGATAACTGAATGGAATTCAAGGCAACAGTGCACACTGATTCAGCCACTGGAATGGCTTCCAATGGCTGAATCGGTGGAGTGCGGCTTTCGCCCAGCTTAGAACTGATCGGTGATCAGTAGTGTGGTGGCCGTTTCGGCCGCCAGCTTGCTGCCTGTGGCGTAGGGCTGCAGATAGTTGCTGCCGCCAACTAGCGTCTGGCCAGACACCTCGTCTTTAACGCTGCCGCTGACGATGTGGACTAAGCGGGCTTGCTCGCCGGCAGGGAGCTCGATCGCGTTTGCGCCTGGAGCGAGTTCGAATTTGCGGATGCGGAACTCACTGCAGTCTGCCAGCACTTGCTCGCCGGGGATGATGGTCAGTGGGTCTGGCTCGAAATCGTCGAAATCAATGGACTTGAGCGACTCGTCAATGTGCAACTGGCGTGGGCTGCCGTCGAGCCCGACGCGGCCCCAGTCGTACGTGCGGTAGGTGGTGTCGGAATTTTGCTGAATCTCTAAGATCAGGTTGCCTGCATCGATCGCGTGCATACGGCCGCTTTCAACGAGAATGGAGTCGCCTGCTTTGACGGGAAAGCGGTGCACGCAGTCCTCTGCCTGGTTGTTGGCCAGTGCCGTTTCAAATTGCTCGCGCGTAACCCCTTTTTTGAGGCCGACGATCAGCGATGCGTGTGGATCGGCGTCTGCCACGTACCAGTTCTCGGTTTTCGGCTCGCCGCCGAGTGACGGTGCGATTTCGGCGGGCGGGTGGACTTGTAGGCTGAGGCGATCTTGGCAATCGAGCCATTTGACCAGAATGGGAAAGGGCTTGGCCGGATCGCTGCCGGGGCCGAGGATGTCGGCTGCCGAGCTCTCCAGCAATTCACGGATAGTTTTGCCCGCCAATGCGCCAGAGGCGACCACGGATTGCTCATCCGCGCGGTCGACGATTTCCCAGCTTTCGCCGATGACTTGTCCTTCGGGGAGGGTGCGGCCGAGTTTTGCTTCGAGGCCTCTTCCGCCCCAAACGCGTTCCATATACAGTGGTGTGAATTCTAGGAGTTGCATTTTTCTCTTCTATCTAGGAGTTTTGTGGATTGCGATACTCAATCCGAGTTAGTTACGGATCGACGCGAAGATTTTAAAAGTACTCTACATGGCCACAAAACCGAAGAAGAAAGTCGCGAGAAAAAAAGTCGTCTCGCAACCGCGTAAAGCTGGATCGCGCCCGATCCTAGCGTTAGTGTTGTTTACATTCGCCGTGCTGGTGTTTGTAGCCGTGTTTGATTATAACTCGGCGCAGTACCATGTCGATCCACCGACAGAAACCAATTTGGTCGGCAAGTTGGGCAGCTTTCTCGGCTTTTATGGCTTTCATTACTTCGGGGCGTCGATTTTTATGCTGCCGGTTTATATGGTGTGGCTTGGGGTGCGCTTCCTGATTCAGCAGCAACCGGGTAAGCGCGCTGTCACCAGTTTCGCGGCCTTGGCATCGTTGGTCTGTGCTGCGGGATTGCTGGCGATGCTCGGGGGAAACCGCGGCGGCGGGCTGTTTCAAGATCAGCTGTCGCATGGCACCGGTGGCGTGTTTGGCGAGTGGATGGCGCCGATGCTGCTCGAGCCTTATGTGGGTCCATTTGGTGCTTTTCTGGTCCTCTTTATGGGCTTCGTGATTGGTTCAGTGATTGTATTTACCGATAACCAAGAGCGTTTCTTTGAGTACATTCAAGAGCGCTACAAGCTATTCCTAGTCGGCCAAGCTGCTTCAAAGGAAGTGCGTAAGGCGCTGAAAGCCGAGCGTGCGGAAGCCAAGCGTCTCGCGAAGGAAATGGCCGCGCAAGCTGCTGCACAAGCTAAGGCAGACCGCGCCGCAGCGAAAGCCGAGCAGCAGGCCAACTCGACTACCACTGAGGAGGACGAGGCTGAAGAAGAGGGGGAGCGCCGCCCTTCGCTGTTGCCAGTATCCATGGGTGCACCAGCCGGGCTGAAGCGTGAGGCTGCGAAAAACAAACCGACTCTTAAGAAAGCTGAGCCGCTGATGGAAGAGCCCGAGCCTGCCATCGAAGCGATTGAGCCGCCGAAGCCGAAATTCGATCCTTCGATGATTAAAGTGGTTGCTGAAGAAAAGACAGAAAAAGCGGTGGCCAGCATTCCCGAGCGCCGTGGCGACTATGTCTTTCCGCCGTTGAGTTTGCTCGCTGAACCGCTCGTTGCGGGGGCGGTGGGGCAGGAAGATCATGCGGGCACGATGGAAGCGTTGGTGCGCACGCTGGAAGAGTTTGGCGTCAAGGTGATTCCCGGTGAGATTCACACTGGCCCTGTGATTACTCGTTACGAGGTCAAGCCTGCGCCGGGTGTTCGGGTTGAGAAGATCGTCAATCTGGATAAGAACATTGCGCTCGGTCTGCAGGCGCTGTCGGTGCGTATTCTCGCGCCGGTGCCGGGCAAGGGCACGGTCGGCATTGAGGTGCCCAATCAGATATCCGAAGCGGTCTGCATGCGCGACATTATCGAGTCCAAGGCGTGGGCCGAAGCCAATGCTGAGATTCCGGTTGTGTTGGGCAAGGACGTCACGGGTAAGCCGATGGTCACCGACCTCACCAAGATGCCGCACGTGCTGATCGCCGGTTCCACCGGTTCCGGTAAAACGGTCTGTATTAACGCGATCATCGCATCGTTGCTCTACCACTCCGGGCCAGACGACCTGCGCTTTATCATGGTCGACCCAAAGGTGGTGGAAATGCAGATGTACAACGCGCTGCCGCACATGTTGATCCCGGTGGTGACGGAGGCCAAGAAGGTGCCGGGCGCGTTGAAATGGCTGATCGCCGAGATGGAGCACCGCTACCAGATTTTTGCCAAGACCAATGTGCGCAACATCGCGGGCTTCAACGCCAAGCTGCTCAAGGATAAGGAAGAGCAAGCCAAGGCCGATGCGATGGAAGCGGAGATGAGCCCCGAAGAGCGCGCTGCCGTGAGCAACATGAAAGTGCCGCGTGACGACGACGCCTTTGAAATTCCAAAGAAGAAGTTGCCTTACATCGTGTGTATTATCGACGAGCTCGCCGACCTGATGATGGTTGCGCCGGCTGACATTGAGACCTGCATCGCGCGTATTGCCCAGCTCGCCCGTGCGGCAGGGATTCACCTGGTGCTCGCAACGCAACGTCCGTCTGTGAACGTCGTCACTGGCGTGATTAAAGCCAACTTGCCGAGTCGTATTTCCTTCAAAGTCGCCTCCAAGATCGACAGTCGCACGATTCTCGATGGCGGCGGCGCCGAGGCACTGATCGGTAAGGGCGACATGCTTTTCATTCCTCCGGGCACGTCCAATCTGGTGCGTGCGCAGGGTGCCTTCGTTTCCGACGACGAGATCAATGCTATCGTTGAATTCTTACAGGAGAAGAATGACCCGCCGGTGTTTGCCGCCGAAGTGCAGCAGCAAATCGATGCGGGAGGCGACGACAGCGGCCCGACTGCTGGCACAGGCGATTCGGATGATGACGAGCTGTTGCCCGACGCAATCGACGTGCTGCGCTCGACCAAGCGCGCCTCCACCTCGATGCTACAGCGTCGCTTGCGCATCGGTTACAATCGCGCCGCCCGCCTGATGGAAGTGCTCGAAGAGCGCGGTATCGTCGGGCCTGAAAACGGCTCCAGTCCGCGCGAGATCCTTGTCGATCTGGAGGT
>DOCS01000227.1 GCA_003503355.1 Opitutia bacterium | reverse complement strand
CGCTGGTAGCACGACGGTGACAGCCGTTGTGATCCGTGTTTTCCCGCGAATCAAGCTGCACTCGCTTTGGGAGGCTCAGCTCATTTTAAGTGCCTGTCCCTAAAAGCTGTCTCCAGAAAAACCAACGCGGCACAGGAGTGTACCGCCTCCTCTTACAGGAGGATGGACACTCCTGTCCATCGACCGCACAACGCTGAAGAGAAGGTGTCGATAAGCATCGCCGTAGCGCGACGGCGACAGCCGTTGTGATCCGTATTTCCCTCGAATCGCGACGATGCGCGAGCCGCCGCAACCAATGGCGAGCGGTTCGCTAATTTGCATTCACGCAACAATCGATATAGATTGTTTAACATGAATCATCATCTGTGCTCCGTTCAAAATTGCTCCAATCACGCCACTGCGGAGGTGATGCTCTATGATGTATATGAAAGTGGTGAGGTGTTTTTGGAACGCGACTTCACTTGCCCGTATATCTGCGCGAAACACGTCGCCGAAAACGAGGCAAGCCTGCAGGGCGCCCGCACGCCAGGGACCATCACCAAATACACGTACACAAACCAGCACTTGGCCCAGGGATTCACGATTTATCGCCCCCTCTAAGTCGAAGCAATGCTTCCGATGCGTTCGACGCCACAGCCGCGCAATCAGCAGCTCAGCGCCATCAAGCAATCGCCAAGCAGGCTTATTGGAGTAGTTCGCTGAGTGCCATCGAGACCGGCACTTCGCCCCGCCCCACCGCGGCCTCCAGAGCCTGGATGCGTTCGCGGTTGCTCTCGGTAAAGCGCTGCATCACGGCTTGCTGTAACAAGGCGTGAAACCAGTCCACATTTTGCTCGCGGCGGCGGCTTTCAAAAACACCGGAGGCTGTCATCTCGTCGCGAAATTTCAGCACCAGCGCCCAGACGTGATCGATGCCGTGGCCTTCCAATGCCGAGCAGCTCAACGCCTGCGGCTGCCAACCAGGCGTAAAGGAATGCAAGAAATTCAGGATGCGGCTATATTCGACCTTCGCGAGCTCAGCTTTGCGCTGATTTTCGCCGTCGGCCTTGTTCACTACGATGGCATCGGCCAGCTCAATCACCCCTTTTTTGATGCCCTGCAGCTCATCACCGGCACCGGCGATTTGCAGGAGCAGAAAGAAATCAGTCATCGTCCGCACCTCGGTTTCGCTCTGCCCCACACCGACCGTCTCGACCAAAACCACATTATAACCGGCGGCCTCGCACAGCAGTAAAGCTTCACGGGTGCGCGCGGCAACACCGCCCAAGCTATTGCCGGAAGGCGACGGACGAATGAAGGCATTGGCATGACGAGCGAGCTCTTCCATTCGGGTCTTATCGCCCAAAATACTGCCACCATGGATCGAGCTGCTGGGATCCACCGCCAGCACGGCGACTTTCTTGCCCTGCGCACACAGCGACATACCGAGCGCTTCAATAAAGGTGCTCTTGCCTGCCCCCGGCACACCCGTCAACCCCACGCGTAGGGCACCGCCGGTGTGCGGCAAGATACGTTGCATGAGTTCGTGCGCCAGCGGCCGATGCTTCGGCGCGCGGCTCTCGACCAGGGTGATCGCCATCGCCAGATGGCTGCGCTCGCCGGCACAGACCCCTCGAACCAGCGTATCGATATCCGGCTTGCCACGCCGCGAAATATGATTCGAAAAGGACATGATTACACCATCATCCACGTCGCGGTCGATGACCTGCGGAGCACCCCCGCCAAGCCTCTGCCACCCCAAAAAACATAATCAACAGCATTGGTTTCATTCGATGCTTGAGGGATACGTCGCGGTCCAATCAACGCCACGCATATCTGCCTGGTCCAAGAACGCTTGGTGCATCGCAAACGCCTTGCTAAGTGTCTGCGGCGTGTGGCCGGCTTGAACGTTGTCGAAATAAGCATGTAACAATTCACGATAATCTGGGTGGACGCAGTGATCGACTATCTCGGTGGCGCGCTCGGTCGGATCTTTGCCACGCAGGTCGGCAATGCCCTGCTCGGTCACGATGACCTGCACAGAGTGCTCGCTGTGGTCACAGTGGGCCACCATTGGTACGATGGCACTGATCGCGCCGCCCTTGGCCACGGATGGGCAAGTGAAGATCGAGAGATAAGCATTACGCGTGAAGTCGCCCGAGCCACCGATACCGTTTATTAGCTCGTTCCCCATCACGTGGGTGGAATTCACATTGCCACAAATGTCGACTTCGAGCGCGGTATTAATCGAAATAACACCGAGTCGACGAACCACTTCGGGGTGATTTGAAATTTCCTGCGGTCGGAGCACCATGCGTTGTTTAAAGAAATCGAGATCTGCATAGATTTCATCCAATATGGAGGGCGAAACGGTGAGCGAAGTAGCGCTGGCAAACGTAATCTCCCCACACCGCATCAGACCGATGACACTGTCTTGGATGACTTCGGAATACATTTCGAAGGGCGGGATATTTGAATTCGCGCCGAGGGCTCCGAGCACCGCGTTGGCAATGTTGCCGACTCCAGATTGCACCGGCAGAAATCCCGACGGAATACGTCCTGCGATGAGTTCGTCGGCGAGGAACCGCGCGACGTTCTCGCCGATCTGTGCGGTCACCGCGTCGGTTTCCTTAAAACAACCGACTTCGTCGGCACGATTGGT
>DOCS01000190.1:14802-15048 GCA_003503355.1 Opitutia bacterium | reverse complement strand
GTGTATGGCGCTACCGACCCCACGCTGACTTATGACATCACCGGGTTTGTCAATGGAGATACAGCAGCCAGCTTAGACAGCGCAGTGAGCATTGCCAGGGCAGCAGGAGAAGCTGTTGGAGACTATACGGTCACGCCGTCAGGAGCTGCGGGTGGTAACTATGCGATTAGCTATGTGACCAGTGAGTTTAGTATTACTCCAGCCGCATTGACTGTGACAGCAAGTTCCGGGCAAAGCAAAGTGTAT
>DOCS01000190.1:0-14728 GCA_003503355.1 Opitutia bacterium | reverse complement strand
AGCATTGCCAGAACTGCCGGGGAAACTGTAGGAGCCTACACGGTAACGCCCTCAGGAGCTGCGGGTGGTAACTATGCGATTAGCTATGTGACCAGTGAGTTTAGTATTACTGCATTAGTCGATCTGGAGGTTTCGATTGATGTGTTAAACAGTACGCTTGTTGCAGGTGGAGATGCACTTAATGCTTTCCGTGTTTCGGTGACGAATCATGGACCGAGCGATGCCAGTGGGGTTGAGCTCTTGATGACCTCAGTGCTACCAAGTGATGTTGCGTTTACAAAATCTGTGGCCACAGATGGCGCTTTTGCTTCAGGTTTATGGGATGTGGGCTTCGTCCCTGCGGGGCATAGTGCAACGCTTACCTTCGCCGTTCAAGCTGGTGCTGATGCTGTTCGTGGTCCAGGTGTTGTACCGTTGGCGTTTGAGATGGTTGCAGTGAATGAGCCGCAATCAAGCATCGCTGATGATGCAGCGAGCGGAGCCCTCTCGATTGTTATTATCGAGGAGACTGAGCCAAAAGTGACAGTCACAGCCACGATAGAACAACAAAGTGGGCCTTTTAGTGGGCTCTTCATTGCTAAGGTCACTGTGACTAATAAAAAGAGCGAGGCGCTTCCGTCATTCCGACTGTATGTGAATAACTTGCCTGAGGATGTTCAGGTTTATAATGCCAGCGGCGCACGGACGTATGGTGTGCCTGCGGTTGAGCTTCCATATCTGCTCTATGATGGTTCAGCCGAAGGCCCATCGAGTGTGAGCTTGATTGTGGTGTTCTTCCGTGCGACGCTGACTGGCGATTTTACACCAGTCTATGAGGTTGAACTACTTGCTGCAGCTGAGGAAATGCCTGATACTGCAACTCGCGGACTTGATGTGACGCTGATGAAGGTCCTCAGCAACGGGGACATTTTAATAGAAGTCGCATCGGTTCCCGGGCATGAATATGCGATTGAATATAGCGAAGATATGACTGTTTGGGACCGTGTATTTCAATCCATTTCTGCTCCTGCGAATCGATTGCAATGGATTGATGATGGACCACCGAAGACAACGGTTCGCCCATCCCAAGTGCGGCAAAGGTTTTATCGTTTAATAGATGTTACAGCCGAGATTGATGAGTAGTATGAGGACATGATAAAAGCGTAGCTCTGGCTATGAGAGCAATGTTGCAGGTCAGGGGTATTATTTGGAAGCGATCATGGCGAGCTGCTTAGAATGAGCGTTTAATCAATCTGCACGCTACGCTGCGCAATCGTGAAGATCCACCGCGCGGGTGCTCTCGCAAAATCACCAAGCCGCGAAGCTCTGAGCTGGTGGTTCGCGCGTGTGGCAATGGCGGCGCATTGCCCTCCAACCATCGGATCAGAGAGGTTGCCAATCGTAGGGCGCGAGCTGGCTCGCCGCCGCATCGGTCTCGCTTGCTGTGCGACGGCCTAGTTTATTGCCTGACACTTACTCTTACTGCCTGACGCTTACTAAATACTTGGTGGTCAACGTCGGTTGCCGCCGGTTGCGCGCTTGCGGCGCTCAGCGAGCTGAGGCCCTACCTTTGGTGAGCGCAGCGCAGCTAATCTGAATAGTGGCCGGTGAGCTGTGCGAGCAGTTCCGGCACAATGTGCAGCTTGCGTGGGCTGAGGATGATTTGTACCGCACTATGACGGCCATCGGCGCAGCTGAATGGCAGAATTAGCGTGGGTAGGAAGGCGAGGCTGGCGGGGGCGATCAGCTGCATGGTGGCGCTTTCCAGGGCGTCGCTCCATGCCGACTGGTCGGGGGTCGGCTCTGGGCAAATCGGTAAGAGCAGATAATCGTAGCGTTCGAAGAACTCGCTGAAGGCGATGCAGGTGTGTTGTTGAATCTGTGCGCATGCTTCGGCCTCGGCCGGCGGACAATGCAGCCCGCGTTCGATCCGTTCGAGCACGGCAGGGTCGTAGTGGTCGCGGTACTCTTCGAGCCAGTATTGATGAATGGCATGCAATTCGCGGGCTTCGAGTGTTTGGTAGGCCGCTGCGGCTTTACTGAGCGTCTGGCGCAGTTGCGTGCCGAGCTGCGGGTCTTCGTCGATATTTAGTTCGCGAGCGATGCCGCAAAGGCCTGCGTTGACCTCGTTCGACAGTTTGCTGCCGAGCCCGCTGAGTAAGTAGCCGCGCGGGGCTTCGCATTGGTGGTCGTCGGCGACGGGGTAGAATGCGCGAAATGTGGTGAGTAAGTCTTCAATGCAGTGGTTGATCCAGCCGACCGATTCGATCGACGGCATCATCGGAAAGACGCCTTCGCGGGCGTAGTGGTTGTTGTCCATCCGGAATCCAAACAGGCCGTGAAACGCGGCGGGGATGCGGATGCCGCCAGCGGTGTCGAGTCCGAATGCGAGAGGCACGAGCCCGGCACTGACTGCGCGCGCAGCTGCTCCGGCGCCACCACCACAGACGAACGCCTGGTTGGCTGGATGCGTGCAGTTGCCGTAAGTTGGGTTGCGCCCTTGTGGATCGATGCCAAATTCGGACGGTACTGTTTTGGCAAACAAACAGGCTCCCAAGGAGGTTAGTTTTTCGTACAGGCGGCTTGAGTCGTCCAGCGGCAGGTCAAAGAGCTCGGTAAAAGGCGCGCCGCAAGCGGTTGGCAGGTCGTAGACATCGAACAGATCCTGCAGTGCATAGGGCACGCCGGTCAGCGGCAGGTCCTCTGCGCTCAATGCGTTGTTGAGCCCTTGCAGCAGCTCATCCCTGGATGGGGTGGCGGCAATCCATGTCCGACGCTCCACCTCCGGGAGCTGTTGTAGCTTGGCCAAAAACTGATCGACCACGCCCTCCGGCGATTGTTGGGCGAGCGCGTGCCATTGTTGGAAATTGAGCCGAGTGGTTGCCATGCTTGTTGGTTCGGTGTTCTCGAGCGTAGTGGTCAGTGGATACGCCGGTCTGAAATCAGTCGCCTCCGAAGCGGCGTGTCCATTCGCTCCAGCTGACCTCGCTGAAAGTGGGCTTGCCAAATGGCGAGGTGTGGGGTGTTTCGCAGGCGAGCAGATCTTTGGCGAGCTGTTCGACGGCGGGTGCCGTGAGCGAATCGCTGCGGCGGTAGCTGCCGTCGACCGCGAGGCGTGCCACTGCTTCCGAGCTGAGGGGACTTTCCTTGCGCATGCCGCCGCGCTGGCGTGCCAGGTCGACGAGGTCGCGGATAAAGGCTTCGGCCTGTTCGGGCGAGAGCCAGGTCGGCACCGCTTCGATGCGGTAGAAATGACGTCCGAACTCTGAAACTTCAAAGCCCTGTGTGTTCAGTCGTTTCAGCTGCGCCTTGAGCGCCTCCGAGGCAAGCGGTTCGAACTCGAGCGGCTGCGGAATCAGTAGCCGTTGGCTGGAGGGTGCTTCGTCGTTGAATTGTCGACTGATTCGTTCGAAGCGCACGCGTTGATCGGCATGGCGCAGGTGCAGCATGACCAGTCCGCGCGGTGTGTCGAACAGGGCGTAACGCTTCTTTAAAAGGGTGATGAAGCGCCAGGCAGGCGTGGTGCTGGCAGCAGCTTCGCTGTGGGCGGGTGCCGCGGGCCTCGGTTGTGGAGTCGCGCTGGTACTCGGTTTGTGAGTCGCGCTGACACTCGGTTGAGGAGTCGCGCTGACGCTCGCTTTGGGGGTCGCGCTGGTACTCGGTTTTGGAGTCGCGCTGGTATTCGGTTTGGGAGTCGCGCTGGGGCTCGGTTGAGGAGTCGCGCTGACACTCGGTTGAGGAGTCGCGCTGACACTCGCTTTGGGGGTCGCTCTGGGGCTCGGTTGGGGCGCCGTGGTTTGTGCCGTGGTGGTGGGAACAACCGCAGGCTGGGGTTGAGTCGGTTCGATGCTTACCGGTGCGATGGCGGGGGCTGGGGGGGCGATTGACGGAGTTGGCTTGGGCTCCAGCTCAGGTGCTACGGCTTGAGGCGGTTCGGTGGGTGTGTCTGGCTGAGCGATCACATCTTCCCGACTAGCGGCGAGGGTTTCGGTGATTGCGTTCAACACGAAACGGCGAATCGCACTGTCATCGCGGAAGCGCACTTCGCGTTTGGCAGGGTGCACATTGACATCCACTTCGTGGGGGTGAATCTCAAGAAATAGAAAGGCGGGCGGGTAGCGTCCCTTTTGGATGCGGCCGTGATAGGCGTCGAGTACCGCAAAACCAAGCGTACGGCTGTCGATCGGTCGTCGATTTACCAAGGTGACGAGTTCGCGGCGCGTGGCACGTCCGACGCCGGGTTTTGCGGTCAGCCCCGTGAGTCGGTAGCCGGTGGCGGCATCGGTTACATCGACCGGAATCAAATCGTCGGCCAAGCTGCGTCCCCAGATCTCGGCGATGCGGTCGCGCAGGTTGTCGCAGGCAGGCGATTGAAACACGGTGCGGCCGTTTTCCAGCACCCGAAAGGCGATGTTCGGGTGTGCCACGGCGAACAGGCGCGTGTTATAAGTGATGTGTGCGGTTTCCGTCGGGTCCGTTTTGAGGAACTTGCGGCGGGCGGGCACGGAGTTAAACAAGTGAGCGACCTCAATCACCGTGCCGACCGGCATGCCACAATCCTTCTTGTCGATCAACTTGCCGCCATTGATCAGGATTTCGGTGCCGTGGTCCCACTCCTGGGTGCGTGTGCGCAGGGTGAATTTCGAGACCGATGCAATCGACGGCAGCGCTTCGCCGCGAAAGCCGAAGCTGCAGACCTCGTTCAAATCGGCCGCCTCGCGAATTTTGCTGGTGGCGTGGCGCTCGAGTGAGAGCAGTGCTTCGTCCGGCGACATGCCTTTGCCGTTGTCCTCGATACGAATGTAGGATTTGCCGCCGTTGCGAAATTCGACCTCGATGCGTGTCGCTCCGGCATCGATACTGTTTTCGACCAATTCTTTGACGACCGCGACCGGACGTTCGATGACCTCGCCAGCGGCGATTTGGTTGGCAACCCGGTCGGGCAATATTCGAATCGAAGGCATGATTATAGAAAAGACCGCATTGTGTGAAGCAGGAGCGCCACGCTGCAAAACAATTTATCCATAAACGAGTTTACTTAGGCACGCTCTCGCCTAATTTCGTGCCCATTCAGGCTCCGTGCGACTGCGCAGTGGGCTCCTTAAATAATTAAAAAGTAGCAACATGCCAAACCGTCTATCCAACGAAAATAGCCTATATCTACAACAGCACGCAGAGAATCCGGTGGATTGGTATCCGTGGGGGGAGGAAGCTTTGGCCGCAGCGGAAGCGTCCGGAAAGCCCTTGTTGATCTCGATTGGCTACTCGGCCTGCCATTGGTGCCATGTCATGGCGCATGAAAGTTTCGAGAGTGACTACATTGCCAAGCTGATGAACCAGCACTTCATTTGCGTGAAGGTCGATCGCGAAGAACGCCCCGACGTCGACCAAGTTTACATGGAAGCGGTGCAGATGATCCAGCAGCAGGGGGGCTGGCCATTGAACGTGTTTTGCCTGCCCGACGGGCGGCCGTTTTTTGGCGGCACGTATTTTCCACCCGAAGACCGCGGGCACGGCTTGATCCCATGGCCGCAGGTATTAATGCGCATTTCCGACCACTACAAGCGCTCGAAGGCCGAGTTGATTGATAACGCAGAGTCGATTCAGAAGAACATCATGGCATCGACGCAGGCCGCCAGCACCGGCGGTGCGAGTGGTGTTTGGGATAACGCGAGCTTGGTCGCGGCTGCTCATGGGATTTGCGGGAATCACGATGATCAATACGGCGGCTTTGGCGGCGCACCTAAATTTCCGCAAGCGATGACGTTGGACTTTTTGCGCTCCGTGCGTCGCAGTGCGGCGGTGGAAGCGGAGCCTGAGCTGGCTGAACGTATCGATGCCGTCAGCCACACCACGCTGCGTGCGATGGCGCATGGCGGACTGTTTGATCAATTTGGTGGCGGCTTTGCCCGCTACAGCGTCGATCCGCATTGGTTGATCCCGCATTTCGAGAAGATGCTCTACGATAATGCCTTGTTGATCGATGCCTACAGTCGTGGTTGGTTGGCGAACCAAGACCCACTGTATGCGGCGGTGGTCGAAGAAACCATCGGCTGGCTAGAGCGTGAGATGAGTGCCGAGGGTGGTGGGTTTTATGCCGCGCTCGACGCGGATAGCGAAGGCGAGGAAGGGCGCTACTATGTCTGGACGCCTGAGCAGATCGATAGCGTGCTCGGGCCGACTGAGGCTGCGCGTGAAATCCGTGCCGCTTATAATATCACCGCCGAGGGCAACTTTGAGCATGGCAATTCAAACCCCGCATTGGTTGATGCCGACTTCGCCGTGCGTGAAAAGCTCGCGGCCGCCCGTCAGCAGTTGCTGGCGTATCGGGAAGCGAATCGTGTGCCGCCCGGCAAGGATACCAAAATCAGCACCGCTTGGAATGGGATGTTGATTCGTTCGATGGCGGATGCCGGATTTTATTTCAACCGCCCCGAATGGCTGCAGCGCGCACGCAAGGCGGCCGATTTTATTTGGAACGAACTGACCGAAACAGTGGACGGCGCACTGCGCTTGAAGGCGGTGTATTACGAAGGTGTCGGTGCGCGGGTCGACGGCTTCTTGCACGACTATGCGCTGGCGGCAGAGGCGTTCTTGGCTATCGCATCCAAGATTGACTGGTTGGAGCCCGGCGCATCGGCCACCTATCTCGAACGGGCGCAGGCCTGTGTCGAGAGTGCGTTAAGCTATTTTGAAGATCCGCACGCCGCGGGCTTTTTCTTTACCGCAGCAGATACCGAGACGCCTGTCGCGCGCCGCAAGGAGTGGTTCGACAACGCCACGCCATCCGGCAACGCCGTGCTGTTGCACGCGCTTTCCGGGCTCTATGCGCTGACCGGCGAAGGGCGCTACGACCAAGCGTTACGCTCCACGCTGCCCGCGTTTGCCGATTATGCGCAGAAGGTTGCAGCTGGAGTGGCGCATGCGCTCGAGGCCGCCAGCACGCATGCCATCGGCATTGCAGTGATTAAGGTTAAAGCCGGCATGTCGCTGCATGCCTTGCGTGATGCCTTGGCCAAGGCGCCGTGGCGGCGCACGTTCATTCAGATCGGTGCTGACCATCAATCGGCGGATTATCAAGTGTGTGTCGGCACGCAGTGTCTGCCGCCGACAAGCGACCTTTCCGAGGTGATCGAAGTACTGTAACGTCTTGGCATACAAATGCCTTTAAGGTGTGTCGCTGCGGTTGCTGGCTGCGTGGTACGAACCTGTCTTGGCAATTGCCTTAAAAAATAGAACATTCTTTTAAAAACGCATTGACAGCGTCAGCAAAATTGAAATTGTCTGCGTCATCTTCCAAGAAGCGAGCGTAGCTCAATTGGTAGAGCACCACCTTGCCAAGGTGGATGTCGAGAGTTCGAACCTCTTCGCTCGCTCCATTTTTAAGCCTCCGTGGATTTTGTCCCGGGGGCTTTCTTGTGTGCAAGCGGGAAGGGCTGAGGGCCGTTTTTTCAATTGTTGTCGCACGGCGGCGATCGCGGTTGTGATCGGCGTTGATTGCTGAGTGGGCAGGGCGTCGCAACCGCTGTCGCGGCCGCGCTACATTTTGCATCCTACCATCGGGCGCGGTTTGTTTCTGTCGCACAAGGGCTACCGCGGTTGTGATCGGCGTTGATTGCTAAGTGGGCAGGGCGTCGCAACCGCTGTCGCGGCCGCGCTACATTTTGCATCCTACCATCGAGCGCGGTTGTGATCGGCGTTGATTGCTGCGTCGGCAGGGCGTCGCAACCGCTGTCGCGGCCGCGCTACATTTTGCATCCTACCATCGAGCGCGGTTTGTTTCTGTCGCACAAGGGCTACCGCGGTTGTGATCGGCGTTGATTGCTAAGTGGGCAGGGCGTCGCAACCGCTGTCGCGGCCGCGCTACATTTTGCATCCTACCACTGGGCGCGGTTTGTTTCTGTCGCACAAGGGCTACCGCNNGGTTGTGATCGGCGTTGATTGCTGCGTCGGCAGGGCGTCGCAACCGCTGTCGCGGTCACGCTACATTGTAGGGCTTCGGTGCCGATCTGGGCGCCGATCTGTCCTTGGTTCCTACAGGAAGTAGCGCACGTAAGCGTCTTCGCGGACGTCCTGCAGCCAGCGCTGTTGGCTTTCGCGGGCGATTTCGCCGACTAGGACGTTCTCGATGACTTCACGCACCATGGAGACGGGTTGGATCATTTCGTCGCGTTTGTCTTCGCTGTAGAGAATGAAGATCGTATTGCCGAGTTCAACGGGTTGGCTGTAGTCGCCGGGCCTCAGGTCGAATGCCACGGAGCTGAGTTCTTTGCGGATGTCCTGACGTTTGATCCAGCCCCAATCACCACCACGGCGGCTCATGTCGTCTTGACTGTATTTGCGTGCCAGGTCGCCGAAGTTAGCGCCGCCGTCGAGTTCGGTGATGATCTTTGTAGCAGTCTGCTGCAGCAGTGCTGTGCCTTCGTCAGCCATTGGCGTGAGGATGATCTGGCGCAGGTGGACGGCTTCTTCCTGGTAAAAACGAACTTTGTTTTTGATGTAAAAATCCTGAATGCGCTCGGGGCTGATCTCGGACTCTGACTTGCGGTTTTGCTGGCGCATGACGTTTACCACGACGCGCTTGTAGATGTTTTTACGGTATTCACGCGGTGTCAGCCCTTGAGCCTTTAGGTAGTCGAGAAAGCGTCCACGGTCGCCGCCGAAGTCGCGGGTAATGACTTCATCGTATTCCTGATCGATGTAGGAGGGTGGTAGCAGGAGACCTTTTTCCTCGGCGGCTTTGACGATCAAGATGCGATCGATCATGTTTTGCAGCACTTCCTTGCTCAATTGATCGATCCGCGCGGCAAATTCTTGTTCGTTTTTGGCTTCGACGCGAAGGCGGGGGATAATTGGCTCGAGCTCTTTGCGGAGCTGCTCGAGGGTGATGATTTCTCCTTCGGCGATGGCAGCGATGCCGTTGCCAAGGCGAATCAAGTCACGGTCCTGTTGGGCGTGCACCGGGCCGACTAGGCTGAGGGCGAAGAGTGAAGCGAAAAGGAAAGGAAGAAAGCGTTTGAGCGTCATGGGCGCGCGTGGCGTTGATGGGAATTGCGAATGTGTCGCAACAGTAGAAGCGGATTGGGTGCGGTCAAGCGGCGAAAACGTGCGATTCTCGGCTGCGCTCTTCAGAATCTGAACGTCGCTAGTGCTGTTATCGATCCGTCGACTTTTTGTGCCTGCTTAAAAACGTCTGAATTTCCTTTAATCGTTTGAGTGGTTCGGTTGCTCTTAAACGCGGGAAACGAGCACCGGTTTTAAGGAACTCGCCTGATTTATCGGCTTGAGCCAGGCGGCAAATGAGGCGGTCGCTCTCGCTCTCGACGCGGCGGACACCGGCGGCTTCGGCGAGTACCCGCACGCGGCTGACTTCGATTAAGGCCAGGCTGGCAGGTGGTAATTTTCCAAAGCGATCGGCAATTTCTTCGGCGACTGTTTGAATGCTCGTGACCGAATCGGCGAGCGCCAGTCGGCGGTAGAGGTCGATGCGTAGGCGCGGTTCGGCCACGTAGTCGACGGGCAGGGCAGCTTCGGTCAGTCGGCCGCGGCGGTCTGCGTATTCGGCATCCTTGATGGCAGCAAAGCCAGCGCTGCCGCTGGTGCGCCGAGAGATCGAGCCGCCCTCGCCGGTGGCGATGAAGTCGAGTTTCACCTCGGCGCGGATGCGGTCGGCACCGGGCTCGCCCTTGAGTCGCGCCACGCTTTGCTTGAGTAATTGGCAATACAGCTCAAAGCCGACGCCGGCGATGTGGCCGCTTTGTTGCGAGCCGAGCAAGTTGCCGGCGCCGCGCAGTTCGAGATCGCGCATGGCGATGCGGAACCCGGCGCCGAGTTGGTTGTGCTGTTTGAGCGCGTTGAGGCGTTTCTGGGCTTGTTCGACCAGCGCGGCGTGCCGGTGCAGCAGGAGGTAGGCGTAGGCTTGGCGTTTGAAGCGGCCGACGCGGCCACGGATTTGGTAGAGTTGTGCCAGCCCAAAGCGGTCGGCCCCTTCAATAATCAGTGTGTTGCAGTTGGGCACGTCGATACCAGACTCGATGATCGTGGTGCAGACCAGAACGTCGAAGCCGCCGGCGACGAATTTGGTCATGATTTTTTCCAGGGCGTTTTCTTCCATCTGACCATGGCCGACGCCGACACGCAGTTTGGGGTGCATCTCGCGGATTTGATGAGCGACGCCTTCGATCGTGCTCACGCGGTTGTGCAGATAAAATACCTGGCCGCCACGGTCGGTCTCAGCTTGAATCGCGCTTTTGATCAGGTCGGAGGAATAGCTTTTAACAATCGTCTCAATCGGGCGTCGATCGACCGGCGGCGTTTCGATCACGCTCATGGCACGGGCGCCGGCGAGCGCCATGTACAGTGTGCGTGGAATCGGAGTGGCGCTGAGGGTGAGAATGTCGACGTTGGCGCGCAGTTGCTTGATGCGCTCTTTTTGGCGCACGCCGAAGCGCTGCTCTTCATCGACCACAAGCAGGCCGAGGTCTTGGAAGTGTACATCCTTGCTGAGGATGCGATGGGTGCCGATGACGATATCGATGCGTCCTTCTGCCAAACTGGCGATGACCTCTTTGTTTTGCTTGGGGCTGCGAAATCGGCTGACCATATCGATGATGATCGGATACTCCGCCATGCGCTCGCGAAAGGTATTGAAGTGTTGCTGGCAGAGCACCGTGGTCGGTACCAGCACTGCGGCTTGCTTACCCGCGAGCACAGCCTTGAGCACCGTGCGAATCGCGACCTCGGTTTTTCCGAAGCCAACGTCGCCGCAGATCAGGCGGTCCATTGGCAGCGGGCTTTCCATGTCGGTCTTGGCTGCCTCGATTGCGCTGAGCTGGTCTGGGGTTTCCTTGAAGGGGAAGGCGCTTTCAAAGGTGGCTTGCCATGGATGGTCGGCGGGAAAGGCGTAGCCTTGTTCTTGGTCACGTTGCGCATGTAGCGTGAGCAACTCGGCGGCGTAGTCGAGCGTGGCGACCTCGGCCGCACGGCGGGTCTTTTCCCACGCGGCGCCGCCGACCTTGCCCAGTTTGGGGCTCGCTTTACTCAAGCCGACATAGCGGGTCAGGAGGTGCGATTCGTGCAGCGGCACGTGCACCGTCATGTGGTCGGCAAATTCGACCGAAATCACTTCCTTGCTGCCGCCTTGAATTTCGAGTGTGCTCAGCCCGCGGAACAGGCAGACGCCGTGTTGCAAATGCACCAGCGGATCGCCGTTGACCAGTTCGGTGAAATCGAGCAGTTGATCGACTTGTGAAATCGTTGGGCGGGCGCGCTCTTGGTTGCGGCTAAGTTTGCGCCGTTGACGACCAAAGTATTCACTGTCGGTGATCAGCACGATGCCGGCGGATGTTTTACTTTGCTTGAGCGGCAGCCATGAGGGCGCGCCAGGCGAAAGGAAACCGCCGGAGATGGTGCCGTGGAGGTAGTTCGGTTTGAGTTTTGCGGTGAGTGGGTTGTCTGCCAGCAGCTCGCGGATACGGTTGGCCTCACTCTCGCTGGTGGTTACGAAGTAGGGGGTTAACTTGTCCTGCTTTGCCCAGTCGGCGATCTGTGCTTCGAATGTTGTACGTACGCTTTGCTCTGATTCAAAACGGTCGAAGCCCACTTGAACGGCATCGGTGTGGAGGCGGTAGTTGGCGGTCGGTTCGGTATTGAGTGCGACCCGCACAGCTTTGGCGAATAGCATCGGCTCCGTATCGACGGTACACATGCCGATGCGGCGATCCTGCGCTTGTGTGCGCAGGGTGAAGATTTGTTCGACGCTGTGGAGTTTGCCGCTGGTTCGTTTGGTTTTTTCGAAGCGGTAGGGATGTTCGCGCACTAGTTGCGAGGGCTCTTCGAGGAGCCACGCAATCGAGTCGTTGGTCAGGTATTCGATGAATTGACCCTCGGCGGCGTTGGTCTGTTGACTGCTGGCCGCGGCTGGAATCGTGATCGCGCTGATGCTTTCCTGCGTGCGTTGCGAGCCGGGGTCGAAGCTGCGGATGCTTTCGATTTCATCGCCGAAAAAGTCGAGACGATACGGTTGTTGCGCATCGTAGGGATAGATGTCGAGCAGGCCGCCGCGGGTGGCGAGTTGTCCGGGGTGCTCGCAAAGCGCTTCGGCGTCGTAGTCGAGTTCGCCAGTGAGCTGTTTAACCAGTTCACCAAAGGCATGTTGCTCGCCGGTGCGCAGCTTTAGTTGTTGGTTTTCGAATTGCGTGCGACCGGGGCAGGCGCCGAGTAGAGCTTCCGGCGTGGCGATGATGAGACGGGCGCTTTTGCTCGGCCGCAGCAGCGCGCTTTGTACGGTGAGGCGCTCGCAGATGCGGTCCGTGCGGCGGTTGGCGTCAATGTCCGGCGGCGGTTGTTCGGGGAAATGATGTACCTCCAGCTTGGTTTTGGGGCTGAACCATGGGGCGTAGGTTTCGGCTTCGGTGGCGAGTTCCTGTGCGCGGCTCGGGTCTGTGGTGAGTAGGACTGTGGTGTGTTGGGGGCGTTCCTTGGCCACGGCGGTGGCAAAGGCGGCGCGCGCTTCGACGCTGAGACCGTGGAACAGTTGCGCCGTGCAGGCATCTGGCAGGAGGATGGCCATCAGCGCTTCAGTTGTTGCAGCGCATTGGCCGCCGCTGCGGTTTCGGCGGCTTTTTTGGAGCTCCCTTGGCCGCGCCCGAGTTCTGTGTCGTTAAGTTGAACCGCAGCCTGATAGACACGGGCATGGTCGGGGCCTGCTGGCGGCAGTGCGCTGTAGTGTGGCACTGCTCCGTCATGCTGCTGTTGAGCCCATTCTTGCAGGCGTCCTTTGGGGTTGATGGACGTGCTGATTGCCGGGGCGGCTTCGATCGCGTCGCCCAGCGTGCGCAGAATAAAGGAGCGAGCTGCTTGGATGCCGCCGTCGAGGTGAATCGCACCGATGAGGGCTTCGAAGGCGTCTTCGAGCATACCGGAACTGGGTTCCGCGTGGTGCTGCCGCTGGGCGTCACTGACCTGTAGGACGGTGCCGACGCCGAGTGCGCGGGCATGCGTGGTGAGTGTCTTGCCATTGACTAGGCTGGCGCGCATATGGTCAAGGGCGCCTTCATCCAGTTGCGGATTGTTGCGATACAGCGCTTCCGCGACGACCAGACCGAGAACGGCATCGCCGAGAAACTCAAGGCGTTGGTTATCGTTTTGATCAACTCTGCAGCTCGGGTGCGTCAAGGCGAGCTCGAGGAGCGAGGTGTCTGTGAAACGATACCCCGTCTTTTTTTCAAAGCTGTTTAATGGTGGAGTCATGGGTGTGTGATGGAGCGATGTGCGGCTTTCCCCTTGCACGAAAAAGGATACCAGAGTAGCATTTAGTCGTCTTAATCAGCTACACAGTACATGTCATTATATAGTAAACTGCTACCAATTCCTTACTCTTGCCGAAATAAAAAATGAAAAAAAGCGAGCCAAAGATCTTTGTTCTAGATACCAACGTTCTGCTTCACGACCCGCAGTGTCTGCAGAAGTTTGAAGAAAACACCGTAGCGATCCCGGTTGAAGTACTGGAAGAATTGGATCGCAAGAAGTCCGCTCCGGGAGAGTTAGGCTTTTCGGCTCGTCAAATTCATCGAGAACTGCGGGCGCTGTTAGATGAAGAACTGACGACTCCGCCGGAGATGAACGGTCAGGGCAGTTCGGCACTCAGTTGCGATTTACCCAGCGGTGGGCGTCTGTTGGTGGTGATTAACGATTATTTCATCTCCGGTGAGACGGAAAGCGATGGCATGCGCCGATTGCGCGCTACGCTGGTCGATATGGAAAAAATCGACAGCCTGATTCTGGCGTCGTGCTTCTTTTTGCACGAAGTGTGCACCGATTGTCGCGTTGTCCTCGTGACGAAAGACGCGAACATGGCACTCAAGGGGATCGCGCTTGGCCTCGAAGTTCAGGACTACATGAGCGACAAGGTGCAGACGCCTCAAATCGGCGGTGGGATTCAAACCATTGCAGTGGAGGACGCAGAGTATGAATGCTTTCTGGAACAGCACGGCTTGGATGTATCGCCCGAGCTCACCCGTGATCTGTACATTAATGAATACATTTACCTGAGCAACGGCGAGCTTCGCGAACCGGCGCGCTACCGTGGTGACGGCCAGATCGACGGCTTGATACTCGGTAATGGCGTGGGGATGAAAATTCCGAAGGGGATTCGCATTAACCCACTCAACGACGAACAGCGCATGTTGATGGATGCGTTGCTCGACGAGGATATTAAGTTGGTGACCTGTATGGGCAAGGCGGGGACCGGCAAGACGCTGGTCTCAATTGCGATGGCGCTCTATCAGACCTTGGGGGATGATAATCTCTACGAGCGTCTTTTCATTACCAGGCCGTTGGTGCATATTGGCAAAGACACTGGAGCGCTGCCTGGCACGCTGGAAGAGAAGATGGCTCCCTATATTGCGCCTTTTTACGATAATCTCGAAGTCCTATTTAGTAATCGGAAAGTGGTTAAACGGCCGCCGGTGGACCCCAATCAAGCGAAGCTGGATCGTATCACTTCGAATCGTAAGCGTAAGAAGGCGATGTCCAAAATGGCCAAGCAGCCTGCGCAGATCGAACAAGCCGAGGAGGATTCCAATAAGCCGCGCAAGCCGTACCAGTTCCTGTTTGATTATGGTATGGTGGAGGTCGAAGCGATGACTTACATTCGGGGGCGTTCGCTCGCGGATACTATTTTCATAATTGATGAAGCGCAGAATCTGACACCACACGAAGCGAAGACAGTCGTCAGTCGTATGGCTGC
>DOCS01000173.1 GCA_003503355.1 Opitutia bacterium | reverse complement strand
CCCAGCGGATTGGATTGGCGCGATTTCGCCGCAGCCTATTTGCCGGACTTGACCATCGCGGTGGTCGACAATCGCTTGGGCAGTATCAATCAAAGCCGTATGCTGCATCGGTACCTCGATGATCTACCGCATGCCTTTGTGCTGAATGAAGTGCAGGTGGCCGGTGATGCCGTCAAAGCGTCCAACCTCGCCGCTTATCACAGTCATGGCTTACCGTTATTGGCATGTGTCGAAAGCTCAGCGACCGCACTAGACCTGCTAGCCTCGGAATTGCTCGAAGATGCCCTGCCGGAGGATCAGTCAGTCAAAGCCACGAACGACCCACGCATCCAACAACTGCAAGCCCGTCAGGACGCGCATGCCTTTCGCCAAACCAAGGTCCGGCGTGCCGACGACCCCACCCTTAATTTATCCGATAACGATATCCTCGATTTGCGCCACAATCCGGCGCTACGGGCTGCGGCAAACCAGGCAGTCGCACGCTGGGGGACATCATCCTCAGCCTCTCCCCTGATCAGCGGGTACACCGAGGCGCACGCCGCGCTCGAGCAAACTCTCAGCGATTGGTACCAGCAGCGCCCGGCACTGGTGTGGAACAGCGGCTATTCGGCCAATCAGGCGGTGCTCAAATTGTTTGTCGATTCCGCAGACTTGGTGTTCGCGGATCGCCTGATTCACAACAGTTTAATCGCTGGCATTCTGCAAAGTGGTGCCCGCTTAATACGCTTTCGTCACAATGATGTGGCACACCTCGAAACTTTGCTGCAAAAATATCAAGGCGTACGCAAGGTGCATGTCTGCACCGAAAGCGTGTACTCGATGGACGGCGATTACCCTGACTTGCAGCGGATTGCGAATTTAAAAGCTAAGTACGGCTTCAACTGGTTCTTGGATGAAGCGCATGCTGTAGGCTGGTATGGCGCAACGGGCTCCGGCTTGGCGGAAGCGACCGGAGTACTCGAGCAGGTCGACATACTGATAGGCACCTTGGGCAAGGCGCTCGCATCGTCCGGTGCGTACACCAGTTTCAAACAGCCATGGATGCGCGACTACTGCGTCAATGAAGCCGGCGAATTCATTTACTCGACCTACCTGCCCCCTGCCTCTGCAGCAACCGCGCAAGCTGCCATTGAGACCATTCGCGACAACGCCGCGGATCGATTGCAGGCACAGGCTAAAGCGCGGCAGTTTAGGGCCGCTCTGCGCGCGCAGGGCTGGGAAGTTGGCGGCACCGATTCGGCCGTGGTGCCGGTGATCTGCGGCGCATCCGAAACTGCGCTACAGATGGCTGCGCGGTTGTTGGAATCTGGCATACGCGTCGGCGCGATTCGCCCGCCGACCGTGCCAAAGGGACAGGCTCGCCTGCGACTTTCGCTCAGATCCACGCTGTCGGATCAGGATTATACAAAATTGCTGCACTGCTTTGAGCGCAGTGTCACCGCCCATGCGTGACACTTGGGCATGGATCAGTGGTTGGGCAATCCCACCCGAGCGGTTTAAGGCGGCCGCCGAACAAGCGCTGCCTGCATATCGGCATACGGTTTTTGCGCCCAGCCCCCGCGCAGTTGAAGACGCGCTACAATGTGGCGCCTCGCGTATCGGCGGCTATTCGCTCGGCAGCTTGCTGCTGCTTGCAGCGTTGCCGCGCATTCCCGACGGGCTGGACATCACCTGTTTGGCCCCTTTTACCGCATTCTGTGAAGAAAGTCAGCAAGGCGGCACCACACCACTGGCCACCCTGCAACTGCTGCAGACTCGACTGGAGAAGCAACCCGCCAAAGCGATCAAATTGTTCTACCGCTTAGCCGGTCTGAACGACGAACCGTGCGAGGCACTCCCCTACGCCGCGGAGGACTTGACTTGGGGATTGCAGCAGTTGGCAAGCGTGCAGGTGGATTCGGCAGATTTAGAGCGCACAAAAGGATTGGTTGGTTTGACCGATCCACTGGTTCGCGGCACAGTGCTACAGTCCCATTGGGCGCATTGCGCAGTCATCGAGAACTGCACTCACCGCTACGACAGTCTCCTCTCCGCGCTGCAAAAACAGACTGCTTGAACCATTAATTGCGAACACCGATGATCAGTAAACAACAACGCGCTTTCGCGGCCTTTGGAAAAAAAGTGGATAGCTACGAAGCGCACGCGATGGTGCAGGACCATGCCGCCGACTGGCTGGCGCAGTGGCTCCCCAGCGAGGCGGAGTGCTCCAACTGTCTTGAATTAGGCGCAGGAACGGGCCTGTTCACCCGTCATTTGGCTGGGCGATACGCGCACGTTGAAGCTAGTGACATTGAACCGGCGATGGTGGCGATGTGCCGCGAAAAGTTTCCCGCGGTCGCGCACAATCTACGTGATGCATGGACGACCCAGCATGACGCTGGGCTATGGGATCTGGTCGCCTCCTCCAGCCTTTTACAGTGGGCACAAAACCCCACCGAGGTCATGCAACATTGGCGCAAACTGATCAAAGGGAATGGCCGCATCATCGTCGGCTTCTTCATTGAGCCCAGCCTGCCCGAAATGCTGCAGGTCACCGGCGGCAACAGCCCCTTGGTGTGGCGCGATGCCGATACATGGGAGCAAACTTTTCGCACCGCTGGCCTAATTCCTGTACGTATCGAGACGAATTCCAAGCGCTACTACTATCCCAGCGCGCTGGATTTCTGGAAGTCGATTCACAGCACTGGCACCACGGTAGCACGCCGCATTTCACCCAGTCAGATGATGCGTTTTTTTAGAGACTATGAGTTGCAATTTCGCGACGCGGCGGGAGTCTTTGCGACTTGGACCTTTTGCCGTGCGGAATTGAAGCCTGATGTATAGCCTTCATTTTGTGTGGCTTTTCTTTAGAAAACGCTGATAAAATTTGACTATGCAACCCATTGACCTCGATGCCCACTGGGGCGATCTCCGCCTACATGCCACCGCAATCGTAGCCCGTGAACCTGCATTGCAGCCATTGCTGCGCGAGACGGTACTGGACCGCAATTCTTTTGCCGATTGCCTGACCTATCGGCTAGCGCGCAAGCTGGTCAATCACGCAGCTTCGGTGGATGTCTTGCATGATGTCTTTATGGCGGCGTTTCTACATGAGCCGATGATTTTGCAACAAATCGCGTATGATATGAATGCAGTCCATGAACGCGATCCAGCCTGCCCGGATGCGCTCACCCCACTGCTCTATTTTAAAGGATTTCAAGCACTGGTCTGTTACCGAGTCGCTCACCATCTCTGGCAACATGATCGTAAGGAACTCGCTCTTTATCTACAAAGCCTGATCTCCGAGACTTTTTCCGTCGATATTCATCCTGCCGCCCACATCGGTTGTGGGATCTTACTCGACCACGCCACTGGATTTGTGGCCGGTGAAACCGCGGTGATCGAAAACAACGTCTCGATTTTGCATGAAGTGACCCTTGGGGGTACCGGCAAAGAGCGCGGCGATCGCCACCCAAAGGTGCGCTCTGGGGTGCTGCTCGGTGCGGGGGCCAAAATCCTCGGCAATGTCGAGATCGGCGCAGGTGCTAAGATCGGCGCCGGCAGCGTGGTGCTCAAAGATGTTCCACCGCACACCAGTGTCGCCGGAGTGCCCGCGCAGATCATCGGTCAAACCAAGGACGTCTCGCCGGCCTTGGGCATGTGCCAGGATTTTGCGGTCTGACACCGTACTCTGGTTGTAAGTTGTCGGTTCGAACCGTTCGTTCACCCACACTTAGCCCACTGCTAGCAACCACCAACGCTCACCACCAACGCTGTATGCTCCCTCTCGCAGTCGCTACGACACAATTGGCACTCTGGTCCCTTTGCCTCGCGGTCGGCGCAGGCTGCCTGCTAACCGTCTTCTCCCGTAAGCTGCACCTGCCGACGATCGTGCTGCTACTGCTCGGTGGGTTTGCGCTCGGCCCGGAGGGGCTGGACCTGCTGCATCCGAATGAATTGGGCGCGTTTTTGCCGATGATCGTGTCCTTAGCGGTCGGGCTCATTTTGTTTGAAGGCGGACTCACACTAGACCTAAAGGATTTCACTCACACCTCAACAGTGATCAAGCGCTTGTTGACGGTCGGTGTGCTGATCACCTGGCTCGGTTCCGCGCTGACCGCTTACTGTATCTTCGATATCTCGCCATCGTTTGCCTTGTTGATGGGCAGCTTGATCATCGTCACCGGGCCTACAGTGATTATGCCGCTGTTGCGTAGGATTCGCATCGACCAAAAGCTGGGCAGCATCCTGCACTGGGAAGCGGTACTGATCGATTCGATCGGTGTGTTCATCGCAATTTTGTGTTTCGAGTGGGTGGCTGTCGGCGGCGGTGCGGTCGCCCTCCCGAATTTCCTGATCCGCATCGTCAGCGGCGCGGGCATTGGCTTCGTCGGTGGCTATATCATTTACTGGTTCATGAAACACGGCTGGGTGCCGGATAATATCGTCAATGCATTTGCGCTCGCCAGCGCGATGTTGATCTTCGGCATGACCGAGTTGGTCAAGCCCGAGGCTGGATTGCTGGCGGTAACGATCGCCGGATTGATTGTCGGCCTCAACAAGCCCCGCCAACTTCGTGAGGTGAAAGCATTTAAGGCCGAAATCGTCGACCTGCTGATTGGCTTACTGTTCCTACTACTCGTCGCCCGTCTCGAGTTCAGCCAATTTGCCAATTTCTTTATGATGGGCGGCGGCTGGGTGCTGTTTTCTGTAATTCTATTAATTCGGCCCATTAGCATCGCGGTTTCCTCTTGGGGGACCTCGCTCAACTTGCGCGAAAAAGCGCTGCTGAGTTGGGTGGCACCGCGCGGTGTGGTCGCGGCCTCGATGGCCTCGTTGTTCGCCTTAACCCTACAGTCTCACGACCAGCCAATCGGTGACCCTGCGCTGTTAGAGTCTTTTGTCTATTCTGTCATCTGCGCAACGGTGCTGCTCCAGGGACTGTCTTCCGGGCTGGTGGCCAAAGTATTACGCCTACAGCGCCCTGCTCCCAATGATTTGTTAATTATTGGGGCCCACTACTTCGGTCGCGAGCTCGCCGCTCAATTGGTGCGTGAAGGCGAGCAGGAGGTGGTGTTACTCGACACCAATGCGCGTAACATCGCCATTGCTAAAAAAGACGGCCTGGTCGCGCTGCACCGCGACGGCATGGAAGCCGAAAAAATTCACGAGGAAGAACAGGCGCTGTTCGGTGCCGGCCAAGTGCTGGCACTCACTGACAACGTCGAGCTCAACCAGCTGCTGATGCAACGCTGGGCCGGCGAACTCGACAACGAGAAGGTGTTCGGCTGGATTCCGGCAGATAATACCACGCAGGAAGATCAACTCACCGGACAATCCGTCTTTGGTGACCTGTCCCGTCCAGCCGTGATCGGCAGTGAACTGCTGCAGGGCGAAAGTAGTTTTGAGTCCGTCAGCTGGGAGGATGGCATGTCCCTCCCCTCCGGCGACTGGCATCCGCTGTATATTCGTCGCGGCAAAGTACTCAAAGCCGTGCCACACGACGGCGCCCTCAAGGAATTGGTGAAAGACGGCGACGAAGTCATTTGCTTGCGCCGCTCCGAAGGCTTTTTACGCCGCGCCCTGCAAAGTGGTGACTTTCTAAAGGTCGACTGCACCGACATCGAATCGCTGTATTCACAACTGGCACACGTTGCCGCCGAACAGATTGAAGGCCTCTCCGAGGATCAGATTCTCGAAGACCTCGGCGCACAGGGCAAAGTACTACCCACCTTCCTCGGGCACGGCATCGCGATCCCGCATGTGTATAGTTCGAACCTCAACGTACGTGTGTGTTTCCTCGTCACCCTTAAACAAGCCCTCAAAGTCCCCAGCCAGGACGAGCCTATCAACTGCGCCTTCTTCCTGATCAGCCCAACTGGCGACAGCCAAGGTCATCTCGCTACTCTCGCCGAGATTGCCCGCACCTGTCGCTCCGAACGATTGCGCACTCGCATCAAGGCCGCAGCCCATGTCGAAGATATCATCACTGCGATCAGTCATTAGCATCCGACGCCCCGATCAAGCGCAGGAGTTTTCGTCCCCACAGCGAATCGCAAAATTATTTGCAGTTTTAATCAGCTCGTTATTGACAAGGGATTTCAGGACGCTACTCATACAACTTCATTTTCGCTCGGGTGGTGAAATTGGCAGACACGCCAGATTTAGGTTCTGGTGCCGTAAGGCGTGAGGGTTCAAGTCCCTCCCCGAGTACTTTAAAACAGGTTCCACTGAGGAGCCTGTTTTTTTGTGGAGGGACTTTCACCTACGGTGTTCCGGTTCGCTTCGCGCCCGACCCTTTATAGGGACAGGCTCCTATTCGGCACTTATTCGGCACTGCGCAGCGTTGGACATGTGGAGGGATCACGCTCATCCCGCAGACGGGATTCAAGACACCAAGGCACGGAGCACGAAAAACTGGAGCTTGGTGGCTTTGTGAAAGCTTTAGCGCAGTGAACCCGCACGGGTGCGGCGCTCAGCGGGTGGTGACCCATTGGCCACGCAGTCGAACCGTAAGCTTGATTCAATGCGGCGTCGAGCCAGCTCGAGCCCTACGAATCGCAGCCCGCTCAATTCAATTACTGGAGGTGCTTTTTAGGGACAGGCTCTTATTCGATTTGAACCACAAAAAGTACACACAAAGCACAGAACAGAACAGAAAAACGGAATCAGTTTTGTGACTTTTGTGCATCCTGTGGTTCATCCATTCTTCGACGTGAATGAAATGAACCTTGAGAAATGTTTCTAGAAATGTTTCTAGGGACAGGCCAGAACGGCTCTCGCCTTGATGATGAACTCCGACTCAAAACAGCTCGAGCTGATCGTTGCCACTGAGGCTCCATGCATCCACTCCTCGGCGACGCAATGCCGCCGCCAGCTCAACCGTAGAGCCATGCAGTGTGAACACTTTCTTGGGGCCCACGGCATCGACAAACTGCAGCAGCTCTGGGTAGTCCGCGTGGTCGGATAGCGGCAAGACCGCATCGGTGCGATAGCGATACTTGCTGTTTGGCTGCAGCCCCCAGCCGCTGATCATCGCCAACCGTTGCCGACCTCGCGGTATTTTTTTGCGCGCCGCCGGTGGCATCACCACCACACAGTCCTGCATGTTGAGGAAGTCAAGCGGACGCGTGGTTGGCATCGAAATGCCATGTTTATCGAAGACGGGATTGAGCGCACGAATGGTTTTATGCACCATCAATGTGAAATCGCCTGACTGCAAAATCTTCAACACCTCTTGAGCCTTGCCCAGCGAATATGCCAGCAACACCGGCACCTCGCCAGCCGCCAATGCTTGCACACAAAAGTCGCGGATTTGCTGCTGTAACACCTCCGACGATGGAAAGGTAAACTCCGGGCGTCCAAAAGTGGATTCCATTATCAGCGTATCTGCCTGTGGGATTTCAATCGGCTCTGCCGCTAGGCCGGCTCGCATCTTAAAGTCGCCGGTGTACAGCAAGGACTCCCCGTTCGGGGCTTCGATGCGTACCATCGCCGAGCCCAGTACATGCCCGGCAGGAAACAGCTGGATGCGCAATGCCCCGTGCTGATAGACCTCGCCATAGTCCACCGCCACGCCACGATCGGCCACCGCGTCTCCCATGCGCACGCGCATACAATCAATCGTCGGCGCAGTCGCTAGAAACGATTGATGCCGTGCGGTATGATCGCTATGCGCATGCGAAACCACCGCAAACGGCTTTGCCCGTCGTGCATCCATCCACAACCCACAATTAGGCAGATACACCCCGCCCCGCTCGACCGCAGTTAACATGCTTGGAACCATACAAAAAAATCCATTTAATGCGAGCGCAGTTTCTAAGGCATCATAAAGCGTACGGAGGCGCGTTCGACGCCCTGACTTCCAAGGTTATAAAACTTGCTGGCGTGCGGCATCGTTATTCACCACAAATCTCTAGACTGAGCGTAGAATTGGACGTGACCATAGCTTACTGACGAAAGCACCCCTCGAATATTCGAGAAAACTTATAACAAAGTTTGCAGCTTCACGACGGAAAAACTGGCCGCACATATTCTAATAAAAATAGGTGCATCATCTCTCGATACAGTTGCTGCTAGCACTGTATGCAGCTCAGAAACGAGAGCAGTAAATAGCTTGCCTAACGTGAACTTCGCACCCCCTAAAAGCCGAAAAAGGCGACATTGTTACCGCAATGGATTTCTGCTTAAACCCCTCACAGCTGATATAAATCAACTGCAAGGGAAACTTGGACCCGCCTAAATAATTAGAAAAGAAGCGGACGCGATCTGTCTGGACCTAACTCTGAAAGCGGAATACGCCCATAGAAACTGGTGGCAACTCAAGCTTGATCGAATAAGGACGTCCGTCCCACTCAACCTCCTCAGCCATGACACCGCCGCCATTCCCATAGCCGAGGCCACCGTATTCCCT
The DNA here is from genome assembly GCA_003503355.1 of Opitutia bacterium. GTDB lineage: Bacteria > Verrucomicrobiota > Verrucomicrobiia > Opitutales > Coraliomargaritaceae > Lentimonas. The sequence goes on along the minus strand of DOCS01000173.1, from coordinate 1,137 downwards.
CGCATCAGTGTTGAGTATTTCCTTCCAGAGGCCGAGATGAGGCACGCCAACACGGAATCCCTCTCGCAGTACGGGAGTGTAATTACCGACTACTGCCAAGGTGTCCGTCTTTTCACTGCCATTGCGAATAAAGGTTAAGATGCTGTTATCGGCATCACTGCTATTAATCCACTCAAAACCTTCCGAATGATTATCCCCCGCAGCAAAGCCTGGTACTTCTAGGTAAATGCGATTCAAATCACGCACCACCTTTTGGATGCCTTCATGGTCGATATATTGAAGCAAATGCCAATCCAAACTACCACTGTGGTTCCACTCGGCAGATTGCCCGAAGTCACAGCCCATAAAGAGCGTTTTCTTACCGGGCCACATCCACATCATTGCGTACAGAAGTCGCAAGTGCTGAGCTTTGGTGGACATCGGCTCACCAGGCATTTTAAGCATCATAGAGCATTTCCCATGAACAACCTCGTCGTGTGAAAAGACCTGAGTGAAATTTTCCGAATACTGATACAGCATTCCAAATGAAAGCTGGTGGTGTTCGTATTTACGATAAATCGGATCCTTCTGGAAGTACTCGAGGGTATCGTGCATCCAACCCATATTCCACTTCATATCGAATCCAAGACCACCTTCGGCGGTCGGCTTGGTTACGCCTGGAAATGCAGTTGATTCTTCGGCGATCATCAAGGTGCCGGGATAATATTGGTGTACCAAATCGTTCGCACGGCGCAAGAAGTCAATCGCTTCGAGGTTCTCGCGACCACCATGTTCATTCGGGATCCATTCACCCTCTTCGCGTGAATAGTCAAGATAGAGCATCGACGCCACGGCATCGACGCGCAGCCCGTCAATGTGATAGTGCTCGCACCAAGCCAATGCGCTAGAGATCAGGAAGTTACGAACTTCGTCGCGCCCAAAATTGAAGATATAGGTCCCCCAGTCTTGGTGAAAGCCCTGCCGCGGATCCGCGTGCTCATAGAGCGCCGTACCATCGAACTGACCGAGTGCGAAACTATCCGTCGGAAAGTGCGCAGGCACCCAATCCATTATCACACCCAATCCATTTTGGTGCAATATATCGACGAGGTACATAAAATCCTCCGGTGTTCCAAAACGATAAGTCGGCGCAAAAAA
>DOCS01000155.1:6687-8996 GCA_003503355.1 Opitutia bacterium | reverse complement strand
GGGTTTTTCAGGTTTGGGATTTCTGTATTTTGGATCCCCTTTCTGCTGAACAGCCCAACCGCCAGCGCGTAGAGCAGTCCAGGGCATGACAGGATCAGGAAGGGCAGCCAGAGTGAGCGAATAAATTGTGGAAAGATAAAGCCCAGTATGATGATGACCCGCGCCAGCATAATGGTGCACGCCATCACGATCGCGAGGGCGAAGCCGGCGGAGAGATTGGGGTAGACCTTGGATTCACGGCTGAAGGCGAGGGTAGTTGCCGTGCTCGAGGCCAGGCCGCCGACCAGTCCCGTGAGCACCACGCCGGAGCGGGTGCCCAGAATGCGGATGAGCAAGTAGCCGATAAAGCCGAGGCCTGAAATGAGGACGACCATCAGCCACAGTGAGTAGGGGTTGATCGCTTGGTAGGGGCCATAGCCTTGGTTCGGAACCAGTGGCAGGACGACCCCCGTGACGGCGACAAATTGCAGCGTCGAGCGGATGTCTTCGGGTGTGAAGCGACTGGTCCAGTAGTGGCTCCTTTCCTTGAGGCCGAGGATCAGCATGGTCAGCGCGGCGAGCATCACCGCCAGCAGTAAATGATTCCAATAGACCAGCCCGCCGAGAAACACGGTGAGGATCGCTGCTGCGGCGGTGGTAAAGCCAATGCTGTGGTTGCCTTCACTGGTCATGCCACGCAGCACGAGGTGCAGCCCGACCATGAATACCGCAGCGATAAAGCAGTAGGGCGCATGGGTCGCGGAGATTAACGCGGAAGTGTAACCGATGAGTGACCAAAGCACGAAGGTGCGCAGGCCCGCGAAGCGATCGTCGCTTTTGTTCACATCCTGCTGCTCGCCCCATTGGCGGATCATGCCAATCAGGGCGCCGAGGCTGGCACTCAGGATGAGCGATTGCAGGAGCTTGTCCATTGGAGGGGGGATGCCGCGCGATGTTAGCGCACATAGCAATTACTATAGCCCGAGTGCTGTATCGGGTCAATTGTGCCAGTCAGTCGCCGCCGGGCTCTTGTATTGCCGGCAATCGGAAGGCGGCGCTATGCCGCTGCGTTTGGTTGATCCCGGGATCGCTGACTTAGCGCTTTTTCATCCAGCCTAGCGAAATCTTATTTTTGCTTTTTGTCTTCTTGGGTAGCTTTTTCTCGATGAATTGTAGGATGTCGCTGCGACCAGCGCGGGTCTTTGCCGAGCAGTTGAACGCGCGTTCCGCTTGAATGCCCCACTCATCTAATTTCTGCAGAAATTGTTGTGCGTGATTCTGCACCGTGGTATCCGAGCTCTTGTCAGCCTTGGTGAAAATGATAGAAACCGGTAGCTCACAGGCTTGCAGCCATTCGATAAAAGCCAGGTCGCCCTCGAGTGGTTCCAGGCGCGAATCGACTAAGGCAAACACATGCTTGAGATTTTCGCGGCCAGTCAGATAGCCGCTCACGTTGGTGTTGAAATCGTTTTGCTTTTGTTTGGACAGCTTGGCGTAGCCATAGCCGGGCAAATCAACCAGACTCCAAGTTCTATTGATATCGAAAAAGTTGATCAGCTGCGTTTTGCCCGGAACGCTGGACGTTTTCGCGAGTTCCTTTGTGCCGGTTAGCATATTGATCAATGAGGATTTGCCGACATTGGAGCGGCCCACAAAAGCAAACTCGGGCATGCTCGATGGCGGGCAGGCTTCAAGGTCTAAGGCGCTGGTGCGGAACGTTGCGGTATCAATCTTCATTATAGCACAGGGATTAGAGGGGAAATCGCCAGAACGCAAAATATAAACAGCAGGTGTCTGTCTCTTTGGCATGATGTGCTCTACGCATACCGCCCAGCGCTGCCTGTGAGCCGCATCTACGCGCAAAAGATAGGATGACTGCAGCAATGCTTTGAAAGATGCAGTGAAGGTCTTCATTGTCTGGAGCGATTTATGTCTACACTGATTCGAAAGCACGCCTTCACACTTTGGCTTTGTGGTGCCGTGGTGTTGGGCCTGCTGTTTCCCGGCCCAGCTTCGGCGGGTGGCTGCCTGCATCCGGAGATCACCACCAAGCTGGGAGTGGCCTTGATCTTTTTTATTCAGGGGCTGTCCTTGCCGATGCGATCCCTCGCCGCTGGCTACCAGCCCAAGCGTTTGCATGTGTTCGTGCTTTCGTGGAACTACCTGGTGTTCCCGCTCGTGACTGGACTGCTGCTGTTGCCTTTGTCGTGGCTGCTCGCTCCCGGGTTGCGTGTCGGATTTTGGTTGCTGGCGATTTTACCCACCACGGTCGCATCCGCGATCGCCTTCACTGCAATCTCCGGTGGCGCGGCTGCAAATGCGATTTTTTC
>DOCS01000155.1:6117-6630 GCA_003503355.1 Opitutia bacterium | reverse complement strand
AAATAGAGCTCTCTTTGAGCCCCATTTTTTGGAGCCTGTCCCTAATATTGGTGCTCCCGCTTCTGGTGGGGCAAGTCGTTCGTTGCATAATTGCCGCGCAGGTCGCTCGTTTCTCGAAGTGGGCGAAGGTGGTCAGCAGCGGTATTATCGTTTTTATCGTGCATGCCGCGTTTGCCGAGAGTGTGCGCTGTGGGTTTCTCCAAACGCTCTCGCTGGCGGCATTGCTCGGCGTGTTCCTTAGTACGGTGGCGGTTTTACTCGTGGTGAGTGCGCTTGTGTGGTACAGCGCCGCGTGGCTGCGGGTCAGTCGCCCGCAGCGCATCGCGGCATTTTTCTGCGCTAGTCACAAGTCGCTGGCGACCGGCCTGCCGCTGGCCTCCTCTATCTTGGTCGCGGCTCCCGGTGTACTGGAGCCGGCGACGGTGCTGATTCCATTGCTCTGTTATCACCCGCTGCAATTGCTGTTGGCGGGCTGGCTGGCGGAGCGCTTCGTGCGCGCCGCCTAGCCTGGAG
>DOCS01000155.1:1433-5996 GCA_003503355.1 Opitutia bacterium | reverse complement strand
TTCCTGTGGTTTGACCAGTGGAGCCACACTGGACTTTTTCTTGTAGCCGCCGGTGGTGCGCTTTGCCGATGCTTGACGCCCTTTGCTGCGGCGGCTTGTTTTTCCGCTTGAGCGGCCTTCGACTTGGTCGGTGGTTGCGGTCGCGCGGAAATCGATTTGTCGTTTAAAGCGATCCACACGCTCGACCTGTACCATGATGTATTGGCCGAGGGAGTAGGTTTTCTGCGTACGCCGTCCTATCAGCGCGGTGCCGTCGTCGCTCAGGTTGTAGAAATCGCCGTCGAGGGTGGAGATGTGCACCATGCCGAACGCGAGTGAATCAGTCAGTTCGATAAACAGCCCGTGGTTTTTGACATCGGTAATAATTGCCTTAAAAGACTGCTTTTCGGGCTTCTTTAGCTCGTGATCGTAGAATTCGAGCAGCTTGGTTTTGACGGATTCGCGTTCGGCATCGACGCTGTTGCGTTCGGTCACGCTGAGGTGGTCGCCGAGTGATTGCAGCTTGCCCTGTGTGTAGCGGATGTCGGGTTTTTGCTGCGCGGATTCGGCCCCATGCTTGTGCAGGTAGCTGTCGAGCACGCGGTGGACGATAAGGTCTGAATAGCGGCGAATCGGAGAGGTGAAATGGGTGTAGTCGGGTTTGGCTAGACCGTAGTGGCCGTCCGCGCTGGCTCGGTATTGGGCTTGTTTGAGGCTGCGCAGCACGTGCACCTTGAGCGTGTAGCCCTGCGGGTGTTCTTTGAGCTTTTTGAGTAGTGCGCTCATTTCGCGGGGTTTGCCCAAATTGCCGCAGGTTAGGCCAAAGGTGATCATGGTTTCACGAAGTTCCTTTAGCTTTTCATCTTCGGGTTCATCGTGCACGCGATACACGCATGGGAAGTTTTTGCGCTTCATAATGCGGGCGACCTCCTCGTTGGCCGAAAGCATGAACTCTTCGATCAACTGGTGGCTCTCGTCATTGAACTGCTTCTCGATCCGGTCGGCATAGCCTTCTTGGTCGACGTAGATTTTGACATCTGTCATGTCGAGATCGAGCGAGCCTTTGCGGAAGCGGCGTTGGCGCAGCTCCGACGCGATGTCCCAGCTTTTGCGGATGCTCGTTTGTAGGCGCGTCATTTCGTCTTCGCTCACTTCGTCGAGCGAGCGCCCTGTCGATCCGGTCTGGTGCTTCGGAGGCAGTGGGGTTTGACGAACCACCTCGAGGTCGTCTTCCTTCAAGAACGCATAGGCCTGCTTGTAGGTGAGGCGCTTGTTGCTGCAGATGACGGTGTTGGCAAAATCGACGTCGACCACTTCGGCTTGGTCGGAAAAGGTAATGAAGCAACTCTTGGTCAGTCGGTCCTGCGCTTCGACCAGACTGCACAGCCCGTTCGAGAGCGCGTGTGGCAGCATGGGAATCACCGTGCCGATCAGATAGGTGCTGTTGCCACGCTCCTGTGCCTCCACGTCCAGCGGCGTGCCCGGTTTGACGTAGGCGCTGACGTCTGCGATATGCACGCCGATGCGGGTCTTGCCATCCTCGAGATTCTCCAAGGAGATCGCATCGTCGAAGTCTTTGGCGTCGTCGGGATCGATGGTGAAGGTGAACAAGTCGCGGCAATCCTGGCGCCCTTCGATGTCCTGTGGTCGGACATGGTCGGGGATCTGTTCCGTTTGCGCCTCAACGGCGGCTGGGAACTTTGGGTTGAGATTGTACTTATACAGAATGGCTTTGAATTCGGCGTCGGGCGCATGGGTGCGGCCCAGCACTTCGGTGATTTCGCCTTCCGGGTTGAGGTGACGCTGTTTCCATTCGCCGAGTTTGACTACCACCTTATCGCCGACTTTCGGAATAGGCTGCAGGCCACAATTTGCGGGCTCGGGGACTAGGATGTCTTGAGTGATGCGCGGATCGTCGGGAATGACAAAGTAGGTGTGGCGGCCTTTTTCCAGCGTGCCTGGGATGGTGTCGCTGGCGCGTTTGAGGATGCGGATCACGCGGACATTCGGTTTTTCGTTGGCATCGGCCGGGCGCTGATGGCGTCCCTTGCTGAACGGGCGAGGGCTTTGGCGGATGAGCCGCGCCAGCACTTGGTCGCCATGCAGTGCTACGCCAGTATCTTTGGCCGCGACTGGGTGGCCTTGGCCCGGTGCGGTCGGCTTTCCCCCTGTGGCTTCGGGCACCAGTGTGGCGGCGCCGTTTTGTCGAAACAGGATGCGGCCGCTCACTAGGTCGGCGTCGTCTGGGATGCAGAGCTTGTCCTTTTTCAGACGTGCGAGCTCGCCGTGCTCCAGCATTTGGTCGATCAGATGGTTGGCTACTGTTACGTCTTTGGGATCCAGTTTGAGGACGGCGAACGCCTCTTCGCGTCGCATGGGGACGTAATCTTGGGTGCTGAAAAGTTTGAGGAGTAGCTGGCGTAGTTCCATATAAAAATAATCTAATAGAGTTTTGAGCGATATGCGAGTCGCGATCTCTCGGGTTCATCAGTCCGCATGCTTGGTATGCTTTCTTGTCGTGTGAACCGTGAAAGGCGGGTTGTGCTTGCGTAGCAAATCCAGGTAGGCAACCAGCACTGCAGAGGTGCAAATATGCGGCCTGTGCCTGCGTTGGGGCACGCTCTGCCTTTGTTGAATTGCCTCCTGCTAGGGCTGAACCAGCGGGGAGCGCTGCTAGCTATTGCGTGGTGAGCATTATGTCAGTGGCTAGGCTTGCTGAGCCCGGATGGGGACTGGAGCCGAAAATCGGAGTCGAACCGACGACCTATTCATTACGAATGAATTGCTCTACCAACTGAGCTATTTCGGCGAACCAGTGCTATTTTGCTAGGGGAAAAGGCGCTGTTTAGCAAGTGTATTTTGAGTGTGCGCTGTTTTTTATGGTGGTAAACCGATTTTGGATTTTCAGGTGTAGGGCTTGGATTCTTAAGCATTCAAGGCGTGATGTCCGTTGCGTGAATAACCTACAAGGTTCATTGTCGATCTCGCGTGGAAGTGCCACCGCAACAGTTGCCGCCGTCGTGCGATCGCCAGTCCAAGAAAAACCGTGACGTCGTCGCGGTCTAATTGATTGTGTGCAAAAAAAAAGAAGCCCTCGTCGTGACGAGGGCTTCTTGTGTAAAGGATCGCAGTTAAGCGAGGTCGCCGGACTTACGCAGGATAAGGCAGCGGGTATTGCTTGCTGAGGTCTTCGGCGATGGTGCGGGCCTGGGCGATGACGGCTTCGTCGGTCGGGGCACTGAGCACTAGGTCGATTGCTTCGGCGATGCGCAGCATGTCGGCTTCAACCATACCGCGACTGGTCACGGCAGGCGTGCCGAGACGGATGCCGCTGGTCTGGAACGGGCTGCGAGTTTCGCCGGGCACGGTGTTTTTGTTGGTCGTGATGTTGGCCGCGTCCAGCGCGATCTGTGCGACTTTGCCAGTTAGTTCTGGGTCTTTTTTGCGCAGATCAATCATCATCAGGTGATTGTCGGTGCCGCCACTGATGATGTGGTGGCCCTTTTCGGTGAGTGCGCCAGCGAGTGCCTTGGCATTGGCTGCGACTTGCTTTTGATAAGTCTTGAAGCCTTCGGTGGCCGCTTCTTTGAAGCAGACTGCCTTGGCGGCGATGACATGCATCAATGGGCCACCCTGGATGCCGGGGAACACCGCCGAGTTGATCTTCTTCGCGTGTTCCTCTTTGCACAAGATCAGTCCGCCGCGTGGACCGCGTAGGGTCTTGTGAGTGGTAGTGGTTACAAAGTCGGCGTGCGGTACTGGAGACGGGTGAACGCCTGCAGCCACTAGGCCAGCGATGTGCGCGATGTCGGCCATCAGGTATGCGCCGACCTCGCGGGCGATTTCGCCCATGCGTGCGAAGTCGATGATGCGCGAGTAGGCGGAGGCGCCGACAGTGATCATCTTAGGCTTCTCGCTGCGTGCAGTCTCGGCGATCGCGTCATAATCGATCAAGCCGTCTTTGACGCCGACACCGTAGTTGACCACTTCGTGGTAGATGCCGCTGAAATTCATCGGGTGGCCGTGCGTGAGGTGCCCGCCGTCGGAAAGATTCATAGTCAGGATCTTATCCCCAGGGCGCAGTACGGACAGATAGACGGCTGCATTGGCCTGGCTGCCGGAGTGTGGCTGTACATTGGCGTGGTCGGCGCCGAACAGCACCTTGGCGCGTTCAATCGCCAGTTCTTCGACCACGTCGACGTGCTCGCAGCCGCCGTAGTAGCGTTTGCCAGGGTAGCCTTCGGCGTATTTGTTGGTCAACACGCTACCTTGGGCTTCCATGACGGACGGGTAGGTGAAGTTCTCGGAAGCGATGAGCTCGATATGGCTTTCCTGGCGCTTACGCTCGGCGGCGATAGCGGCGGCGATTTCGGGATCGATGCTCGCGAGTGGAGTTGGATTCAAGGCTTTGTTGTTCGCGGTGGTCATAAGATTTAAAAAATGAAGGTAAAAGTCGTGGTGATGGTTATAGATCGAAGGGCCAGTACCAGCTCTTTTTTCGTGGTTGTTTAGTTTTTGCTTTTATCTCGGCGGTCGCAGGCTCTACGGGTTCCGCACTGGTAGCACTTGATGCAGGTGAGGTTT
>DOCS01000155.1:0-1296 GCA_003503355.1 Opitutia bacterium | reverse complement strand
GCGCTGTCTCGTCTTCGCTGAACGGCCAAGCCCAGCGCATGAAGGTCTGTCCCCAGTCGTTGCTTTCGGGGGTATTGCTGACTCCGGCAGCTTCTGCCAAGGCTAGCATCTGCTGGGCCACGTCTTCGCGACCTTTGAGGTGTGTGGTCAGCTTAGCGGCATCTGCCGGAGCCGCTGAAAACATGCGGGAAGGCACGCCATCGAGTGGTCTGCCGGGTTTGTACTCGTACAATAGGAAGCCGTGCCCGATCGGGCTGAGTACCTTGCGCATACCGTCATCCCAGCGCATGAAGATGTCTTGCCCTGTCATGCGCCAGTTGCCTTGCAAAGAAGAGTCGTTTGAGGTGCTGAGGCCACCGAAACGGCCGATTTGAATGCGTTCGAAGGTATTTTCGCCGAGCTGCACAATCCAGAATCCTCGGTAGAATTCGTTCGCGTTCTTGCGGCTGGAGAAGGCAATGCCGCCGGTGTGGCGCGCTTTTTCGCTGTTGTAGCGGTTCAGCCATGCGCTCGGCACGTTGTCTTGACTGGTGCGGCTGGCTGCGAGCCGCGCGGAGGTGTCGTCTTCGATAATGACGCTGGGATCGATCTGTTTGTAGGAAAAGTCGCGCTCGTTTTGCTTTAAAATCGAGTAGTGACCTGAGTCCCACGCGATGTGCAATTCGCTGCCGTGCTTGGCCCACGAGCCGCGCAGTCCGCGTTCAGCGTAGTTGCCGTTCCATGTGCTGGCAGCCGAACGGTTTGCTTCAACGATAACGAAGTGTGTGTTGCTGTCGGTGCCGATTTGCCAGGTGCCGTAAAAGCCTCTGCCCTTTTCGCGCTGCGCTTCGAGTTCATCTGGCTTGCTTGGGGCTTTGGCCCACTGGCCGAGCACTTCTTTGGGGATCTGTTGACCTTGAGCAGTGTAACGCTCGTCGCCGGCAGCGTCGCGGTACGTGATGCCGAAGCCAAGTGTGTCGCGCTGAATGCGGTGTGTGCTGCCATCGCTCCAAGTGAGCGCGGCTGAGCTGTCGTCGCTGGTCCAGGTGCCCTGGTAGACGGTGCGGTCGGCGTTGTCAGCCCAGAAGTAGGAGGCTCGGCTGTTGCGTTTCACAATTAATATCAAGGCGCCGTCGTCTGGCGTATCGATCTGCCAAGTGCCGCGGTATAGGTCGCTGGTTGTTTGAGCGGATAGGGAAAATCCGCCCGTGAACGACAGTAGGCAAAGGAGGAGCGTGCTTAATGGAGCATTAAAAGCGCTGGAGTATCTCTGAACGGAGAAACAATTCATTTGGAATCCATATTTTTCGGAGGTGC
>DOCS01000083.1 GCA_003503355.1 Opitutia bacterium | reverse complement strand
GCTCCGCTTATGAAATCTTGGAGGCGAAAGCGGCATTCCGAGCATCCACCGCCCAGCTGTAGAGATCTTCGTAAGTACTCGCGGAAGCGTCCCAACTAAAGTCGCGTTGCATCCCATTTTGCTGTAGTTTTGCGTACTCTTCTGGTCGATCATAATAGGTCGAACACGCCCAACCAATCGTATAATAGAGGGCATCCGGCGTCGCATCTTGAAACACGAATCCCGTGCCAGCGCCTTGCCCTTCAATGTATTGCTCAACCGAGTCAATCAACCCTCCAGTAGCACGAACAATCGGAGGCGTACCGTAAATCATCGAATACATCTGATTCAAGCCACAGGGCTCGAAGCGACTTGGCATCAGAAAGAAATCTGCACCTGCCTCTGTTAGGTGCGCCAACTTATTGTTAAAACCTATATGAGTCCCGAAACGGCCGGGGTGACGCGCCGCCAATACTCGAAACGCAGACTCCAATTCAGGATCGCCGATGCCCAGTACCGCAATCTGTATCTTCATACTGGCCATAAGACGGTCACCAATCGCGGCCAACAAATCGAGCCCCTTCTGCTCCGCGAGACGTGAAATCACTGCAAATACGGGAATGTCCGCATTCACCTCCAGGCCATAAGTCTGCTGCATCTGTGCCTTACACAGCGCTTTGCCGTTCAAATCATTCGCCGAATATGTTGCGGGCAGTAATGCGTCCGTTGCTGGGTTCCACTCGCTGCCATCGACGCCGTTGATCACACCGAGCAGATCAGCTGCGCGATAGCGCAGAACATGATGTAGCCCTCCTCCGCCCTCTGGCTCTTGTATTTCCCGGGCGTGGGTTGGGCTAACCGTATTAATTTTTGTCGAGTGATACACTCCCCCCTTCAACATATTCACTTCGCCCATTGACTCCAGACAGTCGGAGCGGAACACCGATGGTGGTAACCCTGCGAAATCGACCAGATCGCGGTGAAACCACCCTTGATGATGCATATTATGAAGCGTCATTAGCGAAGCGGCGCGCCCCATCGGTTGATTCAATTCCGTGGTATTTAAATAAATCGGCGTTAGCCCGGTCGCCCAGTCGTGACAATGGACGACGTCTGGAATCCAATCCAAATAGTAGCATAGATCAACCGCCGCTCGGCACAAAAACGCGAAACGCTGGCCGTTGTGCTCCTCATTGCCACTCGGGCCAACATACACCGCGGCATGCTCATAATATTGGTTAAACTCCAAAAGGTAACAGTTGGCACCGGAGCCGGGCAATTCGCAGTCCCACAGGCGTGCATAAAGCTCATGCCCCCCCAACCGAACCCGTAACGGTCGATTTCTGGGCCGGGCCGAATCGACATGACACAATCCCGCATACTTGGGCATCACAATACGCACATCGTGGCCACGCGCATCCAGCGCCTTGGACAGTGCCCCTACTACATCGCCCAACCCACCAACCTTAACAAAAGGCGCCATTTCGGGCGCGACCATCAGAATCTTACGCCGAGGCTCCATCGTATTAATGCTCGTCCACCGGCGGAGTCGTCTCCTCTTCTATTTGAGCAAAGTCGGTGAGCCGGAAGTTAAAAATCGGCAGCAATAAGATTAGTCCCACACACGTGCAGCCTAAAATCGCAAATCCCGTAACGTCATGTACACTGCCAATATCACCAATTAGAGGTAACACCCAATGCTCATCGATAGCATGCGAGCCATAATAGTAAGCCCATAACGTCAGAAACAGACTGCGCAGCAAGTTCGTCAGCACAGCAAACCCCATCGCCGCAACGACCAACAACAGTTTTTTCCAAAAACGATTCAAAAAGACTGCAGCGAGAAACGAACCGGCAAACAGACAAGCAGTCAACGAGCGGATTCCCGAGCAGGCCTCCTCCACACCCACCTGGCCTTCAGGCAGCACCAGGACATTCCCCTCGCGCTCCAATTCATAGCCAAGGATGTCAAAAATACTAAACACCACAATGGTTACCTTAGTGAGCAAAAACACGCGAACTTGCGTCTCCAATACAGACACCAGCGGCGCCGAAATCAGCCAGATCAAAGCGGGAAAAAGAAACAAAGCGGTCAGCGACAGCCGGCTTGTTAACGGCATCGGTTGACCGTCGGCCCGTTCTTTAGCCATAATGAAAACCACACTGAGGAGCAGACCCGAAAAACCCGCGGCGATCGCCAGCGAGGCCGGATTCTGTGGCCCGGTGACCGAGCGCAACAACGCACCGATGGCAAACAGCGCTAACCCCGCGAAAAACACCGCGAGTGCGAGGCATTCAACCAATCGAGTGAACCGATCGAACTTGCCCGCCAGATTAGGAGCCGACACCACCGCATCAGGCCCTTGCCCACGCAGCAAATAGCTCCGAATCATCGGCCATCGATCATAGATCACATACGCTGAAAACAGCGGCACCAAGTAACCAAAACTGTAGTCCTCGCGCTCGCCCCACCAGTAGATCTGATCCCAGACCATGTAGACGACAAAGCCGATCACCATGCAGACGGCTATGATTTGATCGCGGGCTAGGTTTTTAAAACTAAAATCTGAGACTGTATCACTCACGCAAAAAAAAGGCGACGGGGGTTCATCCAAGGCAGACGCTTATAAAGGTTTGCCCGCACCCTAAAGGCAACTCCGAAAAGGCGTGCGACCGTGGGGATAGTCACTAAAAATGCAGACTCACTTGCTCTCAATAAACAATCGACGCACAACCATAAAGCATCTAGTCTTGTGCGCATATTTTTATGGTTGATACAGCATCCGAAGATCCATCCCCACAACTACCGCCATCCATGCAGCGCCTGCATGCTTATTGGCGGATGCCTTATATCCTCGCGCCGAAGAACCCGGATGAAGGCGGAAACCCTTTCACCCGCATCCACCAAAGCGGCGAGGACAAAAAGGAATATATTCTCTACCGGGGAAAATGGAACTATATCGTCATGAACCGCTACCCCTACAATGCGGGGCACCTCCTGGTGCTACCGTTTCGGGAAGTCAGCGACCTCGATGGTTTGGAACTCGAAGAACGCCATGAGTTGATGGACTTGATCGTCAAAGCACAGCAAATTTTGACCCGTGCGCTCCGCCCCAATGGCTTCAACACCGGCTTCAACTTCGGCAATGCGGCCGGCGCAGGCATCCCTTGTCACTTACATTGCCATGTCGTACCACGCTGGGAAGGTGACACTAACTTCATGCCCGTCATTGGCAACACGCGCGTGTTACCTGATTCGATGGATGCCATGTGGGACCGCCTTCATGCCTTTGTTGAAGACCCGAGCTAAACGTTCACCACTCACGCTTTCCTTTTCGCCGTGCCCACCGAGACCATCCACTTCCCCAGCTCACGCCAACTGAGCCAATTGTACGCCGACGACACGCGGAACCTCGATGAAGCCGAGAGCGTTTTAGCTATCGTACTCACCAGCCGCGACGACTGGGTTCAGGTCGAAGGTTCCATACAAGGCATCCAGCAAGCAAAGGACCTCTTTGCGTTCCTCGATGCTGCCCGCCAGCAAGGCATTCGTATTCGCACTGCCGACTTCCACAACACCTTGCGCAGCATCGCAGAAGGTAGGTCCGATGATTTACGCGAGATCTACAACAAGCCGCTAGTGATCCGGCTTAAACGCCAGAGTATCGTCCCGAAAACGCTCAATCAAAAACGCTACTTACAGTGCATCGACCGTAGCTCGGTCACATTCGGCATCGGCCCAGCCGGCACGGGCAAAACCTATCTCGCCATGGCGATGGCCTTGAAAGAGCTGCTCGCTGGCAAAGTCGATCGCATCATTTTAACCCGTCCAGCCGTCGAAGCCGGCGAAGCCCTCGGCTTTCTGCCCGGCGAACTGCAGGAAAAAATCCTGCCCTATCTAACGCCGCTATATGACGCGATGTATGACATGATGGGTAAAGAGCAGACGCTGCAGATGGTGGACCGCGGAATCGTCGAAATCGCCCCGCTCGCTTACATGCGCGGACGCACGCTGGCAAACGCCTTCGTGGTACTCGACGAGGCGCAAAACACCAGCCATGAACAAATGATGATGTTTCTCACCCGCTTGGGCGACGGCAGCCGAATGGTCATCACTGGCGACATTACTCAAATCGACCTGCCCAGATCCAAAAAATCCGGCCTCAAAGAAGCCAGCCGTATACTGAAAAACATCAAAGGCCTCGAGCTCTTCTACTTTGACGGCCAAGATGTCGTCCGCCACCCTATGGTGCAAAGTATCATCAACGCCTACTCCGGTAACGCTGAATAATCTGCACTGAGCACATTTAAGGATTCAGGCAGTTTCAGTTATTATTACTGCCTGCTGACTTCAACACCCAGACTTCAATCGCATGGCCGCCCTTTCCAAAACTAAATCCAGTCGTAAACCAAAGGAAAAACAACTGCCCGTACAAAAGGAGGCAGGTCGGGGCGCAGCGCAAACCGAAGCCTCCCTGTTCTTCGAAACCAGTGGAATCGTTGAATCCGGGCTCTTCTTGCTGTTTTTCGCTCTGGTCGTGACCCTGTGTTTTCTCGGCCAAAAACCGAAGGGCCCACAGGTCATCCTCAACCATCCGGCGACCTCCCGTATCGTGGCTGAGTTCCCTTTCGAGTATACCAGTAGCGTACTGCTTGAGACGAAAATACGCGCCGTGCGGGCTCAGGTGCCGCCGGTCTTCCAACGCACATTCGAACCTTACCAAGCGTTCACAACAGTCATCAACGATCTGAACAGCAGCATCGCCAGGACCCTGATCGATCACGAAGCCGAAGGAGAAGCTGTCGTACAGGCGAAACTGCAAGAAACCGCCACCAGCCTAATTCAAGCGGCCGCAGTTGAGATTGCACCAGAGACAATCACTCGATTAACCGTACAGACCAGCCCCAAAGAACGCTCGAGCCTGACCAACGACGCACTCTCCGTCCTCAAAGCACTCTACGAGGACGGCATCTACTCCACCATCAATGGCGGAAGCAACTCGCCCCAAGTCACCGTCATTCAGCTGGTCGACGAAGCGGGCCGCTACAATTTACCCGCCGCACGTTCACTAGACGACGCACTGGTTGCCTTGCGCGTGCGCATCGACGCGCTCTCCCGCAATAAAAGCACCGCACGCACATTGTTTGAAATATTTCGGGCCGGCTTACACCCCAACCTGCTTTACAGTGCAACCGGCACGATGCGCGCCACAGAACGCGCGATCCTCGAAATCGCACCGCCGATCCTTCAATTCGAGGAGGGCGATACACTCATCGAACCGGGAGCCATCATCACCGCATCCGACATCGAGTGCCTCAGCGCTTATCGCGAAGCGGCACTGATATATGGCGGCGACTCCCTTGTCTTCAACCAACTCTTCCTCGAGCGCGTAACACTCACCCTGCTGTTACTGCTAGCTGTCTTGATCTATGTCAAACAAGGCCTGCGCGATATCCATAAGCGCAACCGCGCAATTGCGATCACAGCGGTCAGCATCTTGCTCAACCTTCTGATTGTTCGCCTTATTATGGAAATCGGCGAAGTCGCATCGCTCAACAATCGTCCATCGTTGAGCATGTTGCCGTATATCGCCCCCTATGCGCTCGCACCGATGATTGTCGCCGTTCTCGTCGGCACCGCTCCAGCCGTGATCTCGGCCCTTATTATCGCAGTACTGTTCGGCATCATCCAAGACAACTCGGTCGAGTTTCTACTGATCGCATTGATTTCCGGCGTGGTTGGCAGCTTCGTATCAGCCAACATTCGCAAGCGTGCCATGCTCGTCCGCGCCGGTCTGCTAGCCGGTGCCACAGCGGCCGTCGCCGGCGCCTTCCTCGGCCTGCTCGGCAACCTGTCCTTCGGCCTCGTCGGCCAGCAATTCATTATCGCCCTCGTCGTGGGCCTGCTGACTGGTATTCTGGCGGTCGGTCTGCTGCCGATCTTCGAACAGATCTTCAATATCACGACCGAGATTACCTTGCTGGAACTCACAGACTTCAACCACCCATTGCTGCGCCGCATGCAAATGGAAGCCCCCGGCACCTACCACCATAGCCTGATGGTGGCCAACCTGTCCGAGAACGCCGCTGCAGCGATCGGTGCCAGCCCGCTACTTTGCCGTGCTTGCTGCTTTTACCATGACATCGGTAAACTCGTAAAACCGGAATATTTTGTAGAGAATCAAAAAGGCGGCATTAACCCGCACGCCCAGAAGGCTCCCTCGATGAGTGCACTGGTGATCAAGGCGCACGTCAAAGAAGGCGTCGAACTCGCCCGAAAATACCAACTGCCGCGCGTCATTATGGACGTCATACGTCAGCACCACGGGACCGGGCTGATCCAATACTTCTACCATCAGGCACAACAACAGCAGAACCAACAGACCGATCTGCCCTTCACCGAAAAAATCAAAAAGCACGACAGCCAAAAAGTCGACGAAAGCACGTACCGTTACGATGGTCCACGTCCCGCCTTCAAGGAAAGTGCGATCATCTTTTTTGCCGACAGTGTCGAAGCGGCCAGCCGCAGCTTAAAAAAAGTGACCCAACCCGCGATCGAAGAACTCATCGACAATTTGTTCAAGAGCCGCATCGAAGACGGCCAACTCGACGAATGTCCACTGACCTTCAAAGAGCTGCATCAAATTCGCAGCAGCTTTACCTTTACCCTCCTCAATATGTTGCACTCTCGAGTCGAATACCCCAAGGAGGTGAACGACAAGAAAACAGTCAAAACTGAAAGCGCCCCAACAGCACCAAACAATGAGCCGTCTCGACCTGGAAATCAGCAACCTGTATAAACAACTCAACGATCCGATCGCGGCGACCCAACAACTGTTTCGCGCGCTCGAAGCTTCCGCGGCATTCCCGATCGCTCAAGGCGAGCTGTCGGTCGCCTTCGTCAGCGATAAAACAATCGGTCAAATCCACGCCGATTTCATGGACGACCCGAGTGCCACTGATGTGATCACTTTCCCAGCCAATGCGGCAATGGATTCCGCCGGCGAAATCATCGTCTCGGTCGATCACGCTCTCAGTCGTGCGCATGAACTAGGCGAGCCCTTCAGTCGTGAGCTGAGCCTCTATCTCGTCCACGGCTGGCTCCATCTGGCCGGCTTCGATGACCGCAACGAAACTGACCGCAGTGCGATGCGCGGTGCGGAACAAGAAGCACTTGCGATCCTCGATCATGCCAGTGTAGGCGGCGACTTCGCGCTCACATAATAACGTACCAATAGCACGACAAAAGACCCCAATCCGGCTCGCAAAGGACCGGATAAAATTCGCCATCCCCCAGAATTAGGTCGCACTGACGTGATTATTCGATGAAAATAGGGCGTGGAAACATTGAACCCCAGTCAGTCCCGATCCTCGGGAGAAGAAGTCCTGAAAGCGGCCCCCGCTTCAATCAACGCCGCAGCTGCAAGCGCCTCGAGCGATGCGGTTAAGCCAGTCTCATGGCGAAAAATCGTTGCGAAATACCAGCAGCCCTCACTGGCAAAGAGCTCTTGGCAAATCGCCAATACCCTATTGCCGTACGCGGGACTGTGGGCACTGATGCATGTCACCATGACGCGGTCCTGGCCGCTCACTATCGCACTGGCGGTCCTCGCCGGCTTTTTTCTGGTGCGCGTGTTCATCATCTTTCATGACTGCGGCCATGGCTCCTACTTCCGCTCCAAGAAGGCCAACAACATCGTCGGCTTTCTGTCTGGTCTCCTGACCTTAACCCCCTACCGCCACTGGCGCTGGCAACATGCGGTACACCATGGCAGCTCCGGCAACCTCGATCAACGCGGCATCGGTGATGTGTGGACGATGACTGTCAATGAATACCTTACCGCACCGCGCTGGGAGCGCTTTTGCTATCGTTTGACACGCAATCCCTTCGTCCTGTTCGGGCTCATCCCACTCGGCCTGTTCCTCTTCTACCAACGCATAGCTTATTCAAAAGCCAGTAAAGTCGATCGTCGGTCCGTCCATCTGATGAATATCAGCATCCTCGCCTATGGCATAGGTATGAGTGCGATGTTCGGCTTCTGGAATTATTTATGGATTCAGGTGACCATCACCGCGGTCTCCAGCACACTCGGCGTCTGGTTATTCTATGTACAGCATCAATTCGAGGATACCTATTGGCGCAGTGGCGAGGAGTGGGATTATACCAACTCAGCGATGCAAGGGAGTTCCTTTTACAAGCTACCCAAGATTCTGCAGTGGTTCTCCGGCAATATCGGCTATCACCACATCCACCACTTGAGCTCACGCATCCCCAACTATTCGCTTGAGCAGTGCCACAATGCGGAACCATACTTTCAGCAAGTGCCGGAACTCACCCTACGGACCAGCTTAAAATCTCTAAAACTGCGATTGTGGGATGAAGAAGGCCAGAAACTCGTCGGCTACGACCACCTAAAAACAATGAAGCTGGAAAAAGCAGCTTAGGACGCTCGCCGATTTCCACGCTCGAATAGCTAGCAACTGCAAGCCATCAGTCCGGACAACAGCCCGAACTGCGCAGGCCCTGGAGCCACGATTGGATCGGCCATCAGTGCTAAAATCTATCCCTGATCTTCACTGAAGCAGGCAAAGTAATTGAAGTCCCCGCGAGTCGGATCGGAGAAATCAATAGTATCCGTTCGAACAGTTGAGAGATTGCTACTTTCAACCACGGTGGCCCCCCCCCTGCGCAAAACCATTGCGCCGCGCTATCTTCAACGAATAGCGCCGAACCTAAATCATAGAGAGTCACTGCGGCTCCGCAACTGCCCGCGCCAGTGTCCAGTGAAGTGACGAGCGCTTCATACGATAAGTCGACAAGCGCAACCACCACGCTTGTGCTGATATCCTAGCGCTTGGCACTGATCGAGGCATTGCCCCAAGACCACGGATTCGACGTGTTGCGAGGACCATCGCTGACACCCACGTCCCAACCGACCGAGCTGCGCACTGGTGTTTGATTCAAAGCCGCTGAACGCTTCAGCGAAGCGATTGATTCAGTAATAACCAGAGGTGACGGGCAGCTGAAAAGTCTTCCAAATCCGCCCTTGGGACCGAACTCGCCTAGATCGTGGTGCCATCGAAGCCCACAAAGCCTTGTCCGAGGCCCACATGGTTGAAAGTCCACATCTAGCTGCTGCACAAATAACCCCACACTAGCTGGCCTTGCGCGACTCCGCGACGTCGTTCACGCCTACCACTTGATCCCAAGGTAAATCAGCCTTGGGATCAGTAGTGTTAGCTAGACGATCACCAGACACCCAAATAACCGCGAGTACGCAATTAACTCAGGCTACCGATCGAAGAACAAATGAGAAATTTACACGCGATATGAGTGTATCGCGGTAAGCTTCCTCACTCGCCCCAATCTGCAAAACCTCGACCTACGCAGCATCCACCGAGTTACTGCCTTTTTTTGACTTCGCGACTTCAGACGGTTGTACCTTCAAATCGCCGCCTGCAGCTTCCTTATTGTACTTGATCTTTGGCTTGCCACGCCCTTCGACCACGGCGCGGTTGATCACCACTTCGTCGACGTTTTCGCTCTGCGGCAAGTCGTACATCACATCCAGCATGATACGCTCCATAATGGACCGCAGTGCGCGCGCGCCGGTCTTGAGTTCGATCGCTTTGTCTGCAATCGCGCCGACTGCATCACGTGTAAAGTGTAGCTTGGCGCCTTCCATTGAAAAGAGCTTGCCGTATTGCTTGAGCAACGAGTTCTTGGTGTTCTGCAGGATGTGCTCCAGATCCGAGCGACTCAGTTCATCGAGTACCGCCACCATCGGCAGACGACCGATAAACTCGGGAATCATGCCGAAATGGACCAAATCTTCCGGTTGCGTATCACGCAGCAGTTCGCTCAATGGCACTTCATCCTGACGCAAGTTATGCTGCGTATCGAAGCCCATAGCCTTCGAACCGACGCGGCTCTGAACGATCTTGTCGAGTCCAACGAACGCACCACCGCAAATGAAGAGGATATTCGAAGTATCGAGCTGGATGTATTCCTGGTTGGGGTGCTTGCGGCCACCCTGCGGTGGAACATTGCAAACGGTGCCCTCAAGAATTTTAAGGAGCGCTTGCTGAACGCCCTCACCAGACACGTCGCGTGTAATCGATACGTTATCGGTCTTGCGGCCAATTTTATCAATTTCATCGACGTAAATGATACCACACTCAGCCTTCTTGACGTCGTAATCCGCTGACTGCAGCAGGCGCAGGACGATGTTCTCAACATCTTCCCCCACGTAACCGGCTTCGGTTAATGTGGTCGCATCAGCTATCGCAAACGGCACGTCGAGCATTTTCGCTAAACTCCGAGCAAGCAGTGTTTTACCGCTACCCGTCGGGCCAAGCAATAGAATGTTGCTCTTCTCGACTTGCACGTCGGCAAACTGGTCATCGAAGTCCAGGAATTCAGATGCGCCTTCGATACGGTTTTCCGAGCGTAGGCGCTTATAGTGATTATAAACCGCCACCGCGAGCGCACGTTTCGCGTAATCTTGGCTGATGATATGTTGATCTAAACCAGCCGTTATCTCGGCAGGCTTGACCACATTGAACAGCCCTTTCGCTTCCACGAGGCTCTGCTTGCTTTCGGCTGATTCGGCCGAATCAGCCGAATCGGTTAGCTCGCGATCAATAATCGTCTTGCACACAGAGACGCAAGAATCACAAATATGTACCCCGGCGGGGCCTGCGATCATCTTGCGCACTTCGTTCTGCGCTTTACCGCAAAACGAGCAAAAAGTCATCCGTGTGGATTTAGCCATATTAAAATAGAGTCGTGAGAATTGTTATGCGCTGGGCTTGCTTTCGATCACCTTGTCGACGATCCCGTATTCCATCGCCTCCTTAGCAGTCAGGTAGAAATCACGGTCCGAATCCGATGCGATTTCTGCTTCGGTCTTATTGGTGTGACTGGCGATCAACTTGTTCATCTGTGCACGCCAACGAAGGATCTCCTTCGCTGCGATCGAGATGTCCGAAGTCTGCCCCGTGGCACCTCCGGTCGGCTGGTGCATCATCACGCGACTGTTGGGCAATGCATAGCGCTTGCCTTTGGTGCCGGCGGCGAGCAACAGCGTCGCCATACTCGCAGCTTGCCCTACACAGTAGGTGACGATATCACACTGCAAGAAGTTCATGGTGTCGTAGATCGCCATGCCATCGGTTACGCTGCCGCCCGGAGAATTGATGTACAGACTGATATCCTTTTTAGGATCCTCCATCTGCAGGAACAGCATCTGCGCAACCACTGCATTGGCGACGAAATCATTGATCGGCGTGCCGACAAAAATGATACGGTCGCGCAACAGGCGGCTATAAATATCCCAGGCGCGCTCGGTGCGGCCCTCGCGCTCATAGACAGTAGGAAGTGGAACGTAACTCACAATAGTTTATATAATAATTGGTGGATTCTAAGCTCAGCCTAACAGGCTCACACAGATTATCCAATGCTTTTAACAGATAAGCTTAAGCTTCGGCTGTAGCCGCTGCGACAGTCTCACGCTCGGCCTTTTCAATCAAAAGATCCATCGTCTTACCCAGCAAAATTTCGCTGCGCATACTGTTGATACGGCTCTGATCCTTTTGAATTTCCTTCACAATCTTCTCGGGCTTTTGACCAGACTTCTCTGCTTCCATCATGATCAGACGGCCGAAGTCATCGTTATCAGCCTGCACCTTTTCCTTCTCAGCAATCTTGCTGAGGATCAGGCGTGACTTGAGACGGTCATGTGCTGCCTTGGTAGCACCCTCATGCAGCTGCTCCTTGTGTGCTTCAAAATCCGCTTCGGAAGCGCCTTGCTGCATGTTACGCTGCATGAAGTCACGCAGCACCGCTTGTGTTTCGCTCTCAATACCACTCTCAGGCACCGCGAACTCAACACTGCTCAGCAATTGCTCAGTGATCTGCTGACGCTCGGCATTCGCGTTTTGCTGCTTCTTCTGGTTTTCGATGTTTTCGCTAATGCGCTCACGCAACTCAGCTTCATCCTTGACCTGCACACTTGCAAAAAATGCTTCGTCCATCTCAGGCATCACCTTCTCGCGCACTTCTTCAGCTTTGAGCGAGTAGACCGCAGTTTT
>DOCS01000117.1 GCA_003503355.1 Opitutia bacterium | reverse complement strand
GGGCGCGTGCTTGCACGACGCCGCAGATCCAACGCGGCGCTCAGCGAGCTGAGGCCCTACTCAGGCCGCCGACTCCGCCCATCCTCCAGAACCGAATCGATCAGCTCAGCTGCGGTCGGTGCATCACCAAGCCACTCCGGATGTGGATAATGACCGTCACGCAGGTTTCCCAAAAACTCAGGATGATAACGCCGACTTAACACCCAACCCGACCATTCGGCATCCAACGGCAGCAATCCTTGTCGATACGGATTCAGAAAAATGTAGCGTGCAAAGGGCTCCAGAGTGACCTCGGGGCGCAGTCGATGCTCAAAAAAATTTGCCTGCCACTGCATAGATGCTCCACCCAACAACCTCTTGCTCTGAGATTTAAACTTTCGAATAATTTGAGACAGCGACAGCGTGTGCCCCAGCGTAAACAGGATATGTACATGGTCAGGCATCACCGTCGCACACTGCAGCGCAATCTCCTCATTCTGATGCTGTTGCCGCCAAACAGCGACAAGACCCGCTTCAATTGCAGGCGCAGTTAAACCAGCTCGGCGGTATTGGCTACAGAATGTCACGAAATACCTCGCCCCTGCCACGGAAACCCGCCCCTTACGCAAACGCTTCGTTTGTCGTTGCGGGCACACAGAACGATTCATACCTAAAAGACGTTACTCAACAACTTGAAATAATCAAGTGAGCGGCACTCGTAGGGCGCGTGCTTGCACGACGCCGCAGATCCAACGCGGCGATACACGACGCCGTCTTTCACACTCGGCACTCGTAGGGCGCGTGCTTGCACGACGCCGCAGATCCAACGCGGCACTCAGCAAGCTGAGGCCCTACCCTTCGCTCAGCAGCTTATCGAAATACGCGATGGTCGGCTTTAAGCCTTCATCCAAGGACACCGTCGGCTCCCAGCCCAAAACCTTGCGGGCTTGGGTGATATCCGGCTGGCGCTGCTTCGGATCGTCCTGTGGCAAGGCCTCGTGGATGATCTTCGATTTGCTGCCGGTTTGCTCGATCACTTTCTGCGCCAACTCGAGAATGGTAAATTCGCCTGGGTTGCCGATATTCATCGGCCCGATCACTTCGTCTTGATTCATCAAACGCACAAAGCCTTCGATCAAATCATCGCAGTAGCAGAACGAGCGCGTTTGCTGCCCCTCGCCATACACGGTGATGTCTTTGCCCTCCAGCGCCTGCACGATAAAGTTCGAGACCACGCGCCCATCATCCGGACACATGCGCGGGCCATAGGTGTTGAAAATACGTACGATGCGGATATCGACGTTGTTCTGACGGTGGTAATCCATGAACAAGGTCTCGGCCGCACGCTTGCCTTCGTCGTAGCAAGAGCGAATACCGATTGGGTTGACGTTGCCCCAGTAAGATTCGGGCTGCGGATGGATCGAAGGATCCGGATCACCGTACACTTCCGAAGTCGACGCCTGAAAGACACGCGCATTCACGCGTTTGGCCGAACCGAGGCAATTAATCGCCCCCATCACCGATGTTTTGATCGTCTTAATTGGATTATATTGGTAGTGCACCGGCGAGGCGGGGCAGGCCAAATTATAAATTTGATCCACTTCGATCTTGAACGGATCTGTCACGTCATGGCGCATCAACTCAAACTGCGGATTCTCCATCAAATGCAGCACGTTGCGCTTCCGACCGGTAAAGAAGTTATCCATGCAGATCACTTCATTGCCCTCGGTCAAAAGCCGTTCAGATAGATGACTGCCGAGAAAGCCGGCTCCTCCTGTAATAAGTATACGCATATTTTGAAATCAATTTGAGATTATTCGATCTTTGCGGACAATAGGCACCCAGCAACGTATGAAAACACTAAACTCAACGAAAGCCGCTATCCTTAACATCGCCGTTTGCAGCGCGCTCATCACGCTCTGCACAATAACCCCGTTGACGCTACACGCACAAACGCCCGACGTCAATCCGCCCCACGAGACAGCGACCACCCTGCGCCCAGCGGCCACCGACCAGACTTGCCACCGGTTGATCGACAACTACCTGACCGTCATCGGCGGCAAACAGGCCTATATTAACCTAAAAAATCTCGTCGCCAGCGGCACGATCAACGAGGCCGGCAAGCTAAAGTCCTTCCAGTTGATCGAAACACAGGATGGACGCCGACACTTGACCTACAGTTGGAAAGTGAGCGGCCGCCCCTACAAAACAGTGCAGGCTTTCGACGGCACCACCACATGGAAACAAGAGCTGTTACCGAAACAGACACCTCCCGTGGCAGTCAAGGGCCGCGACGGCATCCACTTCGCTCGCCAGCGCTGGCTGATGCAGCCCTTTGTCATTCCACTCAAAGCGAATTACAGCTTCAACTATCAGGGCAAAGCCAAAGTCGGCGGACGCCCATCGTATTTGATCGTCGGCACTGGCAAACAAAGCGAGCGCAGTTGGTTTTATTTTGACCAACAGAAATCCCTCCTCACCCGCTGGGGCGGCAAAGGCACCATCGGCGGGGTGGAAGCCTATATGGACTACCGCGCCACACGCTTCGCACAGGTCAACGGCGTACTGATGCCAAAACAAATCGATCTGCTCGCCCAAAACGCCGCGTTCGGCACCATTACCTTTGATTCGATCAATGCCAATCAGCCCATCGACCCCACGCGGTTCGACATGCCCCGCAGTTTTAGCCCCACCCTGCGCCAGCAATCGGGGCAACGCTAAGCACTGACAACCACGCGACCGGTCGCGCCCAGCGGGACGGCGGGACGGCGCGCGCTGAATCGCGCGCGCCGAGGCTTGACCTCAGCGCCCCAGTTGTCAGCCATAAGGGGCGATGCAGATTGATCCCATCGCCCGAACCGTTCGC
>DOCS01000120.1:7603-7727 GCA_003503355.1 Opitutia bacterium | reverse complement strand
GCGGTTTCGATGGTTGCGTCGTGGTGGGGCGCCTCGTCAGCAGGGCGCGTTTGAAATGGCTTCGCCAGTTCGCTACAAATACGAGGTGAGGGGAGTGATTCTCCGGGTGTAGCGAAATCCGCGA
>DOCS01000120.1:0-7493 GCA_003503355.1 Opitutia bacterium | reverse complement strand
CCGCGAAGCGGTTTCGATGGTTGCTTTGTCGTGGTGCGCACGATTGGCGCTGCAGGCTCCGTTTACTATAAGCGGCACGCTACATTTTGGGCGGCTGCGGTCATTTTTAAGTGGAGGTTTATTGCCGATTGGCGGCGGCACTCCGAGCACAACAGAGGTGCCCACTATGCCTTTCCCGGTAAATAACGATGAGCACAAAAAAAGCCCGTTCGAATCGAACGGGCTTTTTTGTGTATAAGCGTTCGCTTACTTGAGTATAATCAATTCAACGCGGCGGTCTTGACCCGATTCGGATTTCGATAGTCCAGCGGTTGCTTCCAAGCTGCCTTTGGACAGTGTATCGATACGGTCGGTGCTGACTCCGAGTGTGGCGAGGTAGTCGCGGGCGCTGTTGGCGCGGCGGTCACCCAGTGCGAGATTGTAGTCTTCGGTGCCATACCAGTCGCAGTGACCTTCCATCAGAAGTTCGTCGCTGGGGTTTTCCATCAGATGAGTGGCCGCGTTCTGAAGCTTGGAACGTTCGGCTGCGGCAATTGAGGAGGAGTCGAATCCGAAGTATACTGGCTGCAGGACGCCTCTAACCATTTGACGCCCGTTGTAAGTGTTGGCCCCCAGGTCAATGCCGTCGCCGAGTGCGCGTGGCTCTAGGTCTGTTCCCCATCCTGTGCCGTCGCCGGCAGGGATGATGCTATCGCCGATGTCACTGCTTTTACTGCTCGATGAGCCAATAGTGGTGCCGACGGGGGTGGGATCTTGCTTCTTTGTACAAGCAGGGAGGACAAAGGCGGCCAGAATTAAAGAGAGTGCGATGCGAAGCGACTTAAACATAGTGTTGGGAATTTGGTATTATGAATTGTAACGCGCAAACATTTTCCTATCTCTCAGATGAGAAAAGCAGAGCCAGCGTGTGTTTCATTTTCAGTTTACTTTTTTATGACAACTTCTCCACTCATTCTTCTCATTGATAATGGCTCGCTGCGACCGGATGCGACGATGGGGTTGCGTCGGTTGGCGAAGTTGCTCACGGAACGCAGTGGGCGAAAGATTGAGCCTGTGAGTTTGCTGCATTCGAGCAAAGTGCCGGCTGCGGACTTGGGTGGTGTGCGTGCGCAAATCGTTAAGCCGAGCTTGCGGCGATTCATTGATGCAGGTGCTCGCGAGATTGTGTGCCTTCCTCTGTTCCTTGGCCCGAGCCGTGGAATTACCGAATATTTAGCGACATTGATTGATGGCGCTAAGGCGGACGCGCCGGATGTGAAGGTCCTGATCGCGGACACGTTGGCGGGGGCGGATGTAGATGATCCGGATGTGCGTTTGGCAGAGATGTTGGCGGCGCATGTTCGGCAAACGATCGGAGCGGAGGGATTTTCGAATCCGCAGGTGGCATTGGTCGATCATGGCACGCCTGCCGAACCGGTCAACCGGCTGCGCAATGCAGTCGCTCGGCAGCTCGCAGTTTGCCTCGGGGCGGAAGTTGCTACGGTGGTGGCGAGCTCGATGGAACGACGTGCGGGTGCGGAATACGATTTTAATGAGCCGTTGCTCGAGAACTTGGATCAACTCGAAGGCTTCACGGCAGGGGAGTTGATTGTCTCACTGTTTTTTCTTCTGCCGGGGCGTCATGCCGGAGCGGCGGGCGATGTGGCGGAGATTTGTAATGCTTTAGTTGAGCGTGCGGCCTTCAGTCGTATCGAAATGACACCTTTAATCGGTGAGCACCCAGTATTGTTGGATATTTTGGAAGATCGTCTTCAGTCAGCTCTGGCTCGACTGGAAGCCGGTGCTGTTGGCGGGGCTTAGTTGTCGCCGATTTGGACCAGTCCATTACTGATCGCATAGCGTGTTAAGCTGGCTACATCGTGTAGGTCGAGCTTGCGCATCAAGTTGGTGCGATGGTTTTCCGCGGTCTTGACGCTAATTTGCAGCTTCGCCGCGATATCACGCGTGCTGTTGCTTTCGGCAATCAGTTGTAGGATTTCGCGTTCGCGTTTCGTCAACATGTTGATGCCCGAATCGCTTGTGCGCGGGTCGGCCATTGCATCGCGCAGCAGTAGGGCTACTTCCGGTCCAAAGTAGCTGCCGCCGCTGGATACGATTTCGATGCCTTTTTTGAGTTCAGCCAGTGGGGCTGACTTTTCGACAAATCCGTGCGCGCCAGCCTGTAATAGCTCGCGGACCAATCCTGCAGTTTGGTAACCTGAAAAAATGAGAACCCGCGTCTCGGGGATTTCTTTGGAGAACCTGCGCAACACCTCTATTCCGTTAAGGTGTGGCAGCATGACATCCAAAATCACACAGTCGGGTTTTAATTCGAGACATTGCTCGCAGCCTGCGAGGCCGTCGCCGCTTTGCATGACAACTTCATATTCCTCTCGAGTGAGGATCGCCTGAATGAGCATTTCGCGGATCGCGGTTTGATCTTCAATGATGGCGACTGTTTTCATGAAGTCGGGTGGCGGAGAGAGAGGGATTCGAACCCTCGGAACCTTTCGGCTCAATAGTTTTCAAGACTACCGCATTCGGCCACTCTGCCATCTCTCCTCAAAATTGATGAATGATTGCTTAGGGGATGATTTGGTAAGTGCAAGATGTTAAATGGAAACTGTTAAATTTTTTTGATGATACATACTCAATCTAGCGTATATTACGTTTGGATCAATCAATAGAACAAGTTTCTGTCTAAACTTCGGTATTGGATCGCTTCGAGTAGATGTGGCGTCTCGATCGTGTCGCTGCTGGCGAGGTCGGCGATGGTGCGCGCAACCTTTAGAATTCGGTCGTAGGCACGCGCAGAGAGTGCTAGCTGTTCCATTGCCTGTTGCAACAGGTCGCCTTGCTCTTTGTTGATTTCGCAATACCGCCGAATGTCTGAATGCGACATGCGTGCATTGCAGCGCGCGGATGGATCGCCACCGCTGGCAAAGCGCTCGTTTTGCTGAGCACGTGCGGCTTCGCAACGCTCGCGGATGACGGCTGAGCTTTCACCTGGTTGGGTGCTGCGTAGTTCTTGGATGCGTAATGAGGGCGCTTCGATGTGGATGTCGATACGGTCCAGTAAGGGGCCGCTGATTTTAGAGCGATAGCGTTGAATTTGCGGTACGGAGCAGCGGCATTCGCGCGCGCTGTCGCCAGTATAGCCACAGGGGCAGGGGTTCATCGCGCAGACGAGCATGACCGCGCACGGTAGGTTGATTTTGCCGGCGCTACGGGAAATCGTGACATTGCCGTCTTCGAGGGGCTGGCGCAGTACTTCAAGTGCGGAACGCTTAAACTCCGGCAGTTCGTCGAGAAACAGTACGCCGTTGTGTGCGAGTGAGATTTCGCCGGGGCCGGGGATGGTGCCGCCGCCGAGTAGGCCGACGTCGCTGATGGTATGGTGGGGCGCGCGGTAGGGGCGCTGGAAACAGCGATTTTCGTTGCGCAGGGTGCTGCCGGCGGCGGATTGGATACTGAGGATTTCGAGGAATTCATCGACGCTCGGGCGCGGCATGATGGTGGGGATGCGCTTGGCGATCATTGACTTGCCCGATCCCGGGCTGCCGATCATCAGCAAGTTGTGGCCACCGCTGACGGCGATCTCCACTGCACGGCGTACGCCGTGTTGGCCTTTAACCTCAGAGAAATCCAGTCGTTGGGTTTCGGGGGGTGTTTGGAAAAAGCTGCTGTTGTTGGATGCGAGCGGTTGTATCTCACATTCGCCATTTAGGAAGCGCACCGTTTGGTCGAGGCTGTCGACTGGGTAGACTTTAACATCGTTGACCAGCGCCGCTTCATCGGCGGACTCCGCGGGAACGATCAGACCGTGCTTGCCGGTCTTTCGGGCCAACATTGCCATGGCTAGGGAGCCGCGGACGGGGCGGGTCTTTCCCGAGAGACTGAGCTCCCCGGCAATGAGGAAATCGTCGAGCCGGTCTTTGTGGCATTTTTTCATCGACGCAAGGATGCCGATGGCGATCGGGAGATCGTAGGCGGGCCCTTCTTTGCGCAGTCCGCCAGGGGCGAGGTTGATGGTGGTGCGTGCGGCTGGCATGCGATAGCCGCTATTGCTGATTGCGGAGAACACGCGATCCTGTGATTCTTTGACGGCGGCATCGGGGAGGCCGACTAAAATAAATTTGAGTTCACCGACTTCACCTGTATTAACTTCTACTTGAACCGGGTGGGCGTCGACTCCAATCAGAGCAGCGGACTGTGTTATTCCTAGCATAGTTCTATTGTTCCAGTCGGTAGCTAACGTGATTAACTATTTGCATCTATCTATGTAATAGTGTGTTTTCCTGGGCTAAAGCGAACGATTATCAGGATTTTGAAAATAGGACTTACAGGTGGAATCGGTTGTGGTAAATCGACGGTGGTACAGCTGTTTGCTGAGGCTGGCTGGCGCACGGTCGAGACAGATGCGATTGTTCGTGATTTGCTCACCAACAATGAAACAGTGCTTGCTGCGTTGCGGGCTCGCTGGGGCGCGGCGGTCTTTCACGTGGACGGTACCGTCGACCGGAAATCAGTCGCGCAGCGAGTGTTTACGGATGAGACCGAGCTGGTTTGGCTGGAAGGGCTGCTGCATCCGCTTGTGCGAGCAGTGTGGGAGGGGGCATTTGCGGCGGCGCCCGAGGCCGATTGGCTTGTTGAGGTGCCGCTCCTGTTTGAAAAAAGGCTTGAAACTCAGTTTGATTTGATTGTCTGTGTTACAAGTCCGCCCGAGATAGTAGAAAGCCGTATGGTTCGCAGAGGTTACTCGGGTGTTGAGATTGAGCAGCGTCGACAACGGCAAATGCCTCTTGAGGAAAAAGCCCGTCGCGCAGACTGTGTGATCTCAAATGGCGGTAGCCTTGAATTTCTGAAACAACAAACGAAGCGATTTATTGCACAGGTCAAGACGCGTTAATGCATTGCCACTGTGACGATGGAAAACGTTGCGTCCTCCCTTTACTGACGAACCTCGCATTCAATTGCATTTATTTAGCCCATGAGCTCTGAAGACGAAAACAACACTTTTGCCAACGACACAGCTTCCCCTGAGGATGCTCCAAAGCCCGCTCGTAAGCGTGCCGTGAAGAAGAAGGTCGCAAAAAAGGCCGCGAAAAAAGCGATCAAAAAGGCGGCCAAGAAGGTTGCTCGAAAAAAAACAGTGGCTGGCGAGGCGAAGGTGCCTGAACAGTCGGATATGTTTGCCGCTGAAGGGCTGCCCGCCGCATCGCCCAGTCCAGCAGTGGCCGCGCCGAAGGCAGAAGCGCGTGCCGATCGTGACTTTGTTCCTTCTGAAGTGCCGTCCGGAAGCGCGCGTGCTTCGGCCGTGGTGTGGTCATCGGATGATCCGGAGCCTGCTGCAGAGTCACAGGCAGTGGCCAAGTCAGAGGAATCGGCACCAAAGGAGGAGTCGCCCCGCGAGGCTCGGCAGGATGACGGCAAGCCGCGCGATACTCGATCGCGTGACGGCAAGCCTCAGGGCCGGCGAAATGAACCGAGTGGCGGCCAACGTAACCAGCGTCGTGAGCGCGGTGGCGAGCGCAATGAGCGCGGTGGTGAGCGCGGTGGTGAGCGCAATGAGCGCGGTGGCGAGCGTCCCGGCCGGAATGGTAAATTTAAGAACAAGGGCGGGCATGCCGGAGGTCACCAGCCCAAGAAGGGCAAGGGCCGTTGGGCGAACAAGAAGAAGCACGCTCGCGAGGAAGATTCTCCGATTGAGTTAGGCGACCTGCTTCATTTTGAGCTGTTTGAGGAGTTTGACGGGATTCTCAAGCTCGCTGAAGAGATGCGTTCGGGCATCGGCCCAGGGCTTGATTTTAACCGTATCTACGATGTGGGTTTGCCTGAGTTGCGTGCTGAGGTCGCTGCGGCTGAAGCGGAGCTGCCACATGCGCCGAACCGTGATCAGTTGTTGAACATATTAATCGCCAAGGCGGGGGAGGCGAAGGTTCAAATCTCGAGTATAGGTATTTTTGAGCCGCTCGAAGATGATGCCGGTGGGTTGCTCGTCTACGAGCGTGATAATTATCGGATTAAGGCACTCAGTGCGTATGTGCCGCAGGCGTTTGTGGAGCGTTATGGCTTGCAGCGTGGTCACATCGTCAAGGCGCAGTTGCATCCGCAGCGTGAAAACGAGTCCTGCCCGTTTGTGGTGTGTATTCAGCAGGTGATGGATCGCGATCCAGAAACGCTTAGTGAAATTGTCCCCTTTACCGAGGGCATTCCTTATTACCCGCTGGAGCGTATTTTGATGGAATCCGGCACCGAGTCGAAATCGGAGAACCTATCGATGCGTGTCGTTGACTGTTTGACCCCGGTTGGATTCGGCCAGCGTGGCCTGATTGTTGCCCCGCCGCGCACGGGTAAAACCGTGTTGATGCAGGGCATGGCCAATGCCGTTCAGAAAAACTATCCGGATGCGCATTTAATTATCCTGCTGATTGATGAGCGGCCCGAGGAGGTGACGGATTTTCGCCGTCAGGTGACCGGGGAAGTAATTAGCTCGACTTTTGACGAGTCGGCCGAGAGTCACGTGCATGCCGCGGAAATGGTCATTGAGAAGGCCCGCCGCATGGTTGAAGTCGGTAAAGACGTGGTGATTCTGCTCGATTCGATTACCCGTTTGGCGCGTGCCTACAACACGACGATGCCCAACAGTGGTAAGATTTTGTCTGGTGGTGTGGAGGCCAGCGCGCTGCAAAAACCCAAGCGTTTCTTCGGTTCTGCGCGTAACATCGAGGGCGGCGGCAGTCTCACGATTATTGCAACTGCGCTGGTCGAAACCGGCAGTAAGATGGACGAAGTGATCTTTGAGGAGTTCAAAGGCACTGGTAATATGGAGTTGCACTTGGATCGCGGTCTCTCTGACAAACGAATTTTCCCTGCGCTGAGCATGGATAAGAGCGGGACTCGCAAAGAAGAGTTGTTGTATCACCCCGACGAAATGCTGAAAATTTATTCATTGCGCAGAGCAATGAAAGGGCTACCGTCTATTGACGCTATGGAAATGCTCATTCAGCGCATTAAGAAAACCAACACCAATGCGGAGTTTTTGATGAGCGTTTCTCGTTAGTCTTTGCTTTTTCCCCGATCCCCATTAGACTTATAAATCAGTGACTTCAGCCGACGAATTTGTTCTCCAGTTACTTATTGATAAAGGGATCATCGATTCCGCAGGTATTGAAGGTGCCAAATTGCAGGCTGTGGAGCAAGCTGGTGATGAGGATATCGGAACCCTCGACTTGTTGGTACGTGAGGATGCCGTCACGCAGCAGCAAATCGCTTTTGTACTGGCTGAAGAGTTTAACATGGAGGTCGTCGACCTCGAAGAAGTTCGTGTTACAGCCGAAGCGCTGGAGATCCTACCCTTCGAGCTGGCCGATCGCTATAAAGTGTTTCCGCTGGAAGCAGATGATCACGAAGTCGAACTGGCGGTCTTTGACCCGTTGGACATGGATGCGATTGATAGTATCAGTCACGTCATTCAGCGTTCGATTTCATGTCGTGTCGCTCCACTCGAAGCG
>DOCS01000052.1:2758-7394 GCA_003503355.1 Opitutia bacterium | reverse complement strand
AAAACCGTATCCACCGCACGCCCCAGAGGAAGCAGGGCAAATTCCCGGTCCATGCACGCCAAATAGCGGTCCAAGTCGCCACGCCTCGGCTTTTCCTGATAAAAAGCGCAAAAGTCGCAAGTCGATGCGCAAAACGGCACGTGGCAATAAATGCCTAACTCAGAAGGAAGGGAAGCGATGCTTTTCAGCTGTTTTTCTTGCAGGTCCATAGGCAGCAGGCATACCTTTTGCGAAGATCTATGAAAGCCAAGCGCATTTTCCTCTCCGCCCTGCTCGTCCTCACATTCAGCTTCACCGGTTGCAGTGTCAAAATCCTCGATCGCACACCAGCCATCGCGACCGCCTCGCCCACAGGCAGCTACACATTAAGCGCCCAGGCGCTCGTCAAAAAGAAGACAGTCGACCTCTCTACCTTACAAGCCTTCGTCGTCATTGATAGCGAGCAATACCCAATGACGGCCGACCAAGCGGAGAGCGGTTCCTTCAAGTTCGATTATCAACCACCGGTCGACGAACTCAACACCCGCTTCTACTATATCCTGAACTATTATACGCAAAAACAAGACGCGCCACGCATCCCTGGGCAAATCATCTCCGACCTCTATCAAATCCAATTCCCGAACTCTATTTCCCTCTCGCTCAACAAAAAACGCGCGGCCATCGGATCACGAATCACTGTCCTGGGACAGGGATTCTCGAGCGAGGATATTATCTTCGTCGATACAGTAGCCGCAAAAACGAGCTTCATCTCTCCCACAGAGCTTCAATTCATCGTCCCCGAATCGACACCTAAACACGGCTATGTCGTCGAAGTCCGCAGTCTCAAGCGCGCACAAATCGCCGGCTATCTCCGGATTGATGCGGCCAACCCGCTCAGCGTGTTGCCGAACAGCCTAGATTTACAATCCGGGCAACGCCAGGCGCTCGCCTTTGCGCTCGACACGCCGGCACCCATCGGCGGCCTGTACTTGAATATCACCACTGACATCCCCGACAGCATCATCATGCCCGAAGTGCTCATCCCCGAGGGCGCACGCACTGTCAGCGCCAGTATTGAAGGTGACAAGGTCGGCAACGGCAACCTCTTCATCAACGCAAATGGCCTCGTCGAACTCGTCGTGCCGGTCACCATTCGCTAAACGCGCCCCCGCCCAACCAGCCGCCAGAGCGGTGCAATGAACTCCGCAACTGATCCCCAGCAACTCCTGAAGCAGTATTTTGGCTTCGACACCTTTCGCCCAGGACAAGAGCAAGTCATCCGCACCCTACTCGCAGGCCGTAGCGCGACCGCCATCTTCCCCACCGGCTCGGGCAAAAGCCTGTGCTACCAGCTACCGGCGCTAATGCTGCCAGGACTGACGCTGGTCGTGTCGCCGCTGCTCGCGCTGATGAAAGATCAGATCGACAGCCTGCAGGCCAGAAATATTGCCGCCCAACGGTTAGACTCCAGCTTGGACGAGGCAAGCTACCGCCGGGTCACACAAGAGATTCGCAGCGGTCAGCTCAAGCTACTCTTCGTCGCCCCGGAACGGCTCGGCAATGAACGCTTCCTCAATCTGATCCGCGGCTTACAGATCAGTCTGCTAGCCGTAGACGAGGCACACTGCATTTCTTCGTGGGGGCACAACTTCCGCCCCGACTACCTCAAACTAGCTGGTGCGGCCAAGGAACTAAAAGTCGATCGCGTGCTCGCACTGACAGCCACAGCCACCCCCCAGGTGTCGATCGATATGGCACGCGCGTTCGACATCGCCGACGACGACATTGTCAACACAGGCTTCCACCGTCCGAACCTAGAATTGCGGGTCACCAGCTGTCACCACGCCGAGCGCGCGACCCTGCTGGTAGAGCGACTGCGCGAGCGCCCCGCCGGAGCGACCATCGTTTATGTCAGCCTACAGCGGCACGCCGAAGAAATTGCTGAGCATCTGGTAAAAGCCGGATTTGATGCCAAAGCCTACCATGCCGGCATGCAGTCCGAGCAACGCGTCGCCACCCAAGACGCCTTCATGCACGGCAAGGTGCCGATCATCTGCGCGACCATTGCGTTCGGCATGGGAGTCGACAAAGCCGACATCCGCTACGTGTACCACTACCACATGGCGAAAGGGTACGAAAGCTATATGCAAGAGATCGGGCGAGCTGGACGCGATGGTGCAGCTTCGATCTGCGAACTGTTCGCCTGCCCCGATGATTGCACCACACTCGAAAACTTCGTCTATGGCGACACTCCCGACACCGAGAGCATTCAGTCACTCGTCTCCGAACTACTCGATGCGGGCGATGAAATCGACATAGCAATCACGGATCTCTCACGACGCCACGACATGCGGCAACTGGTCGTCAATACACTGCTCACCCGACTAGAGCTAAGCGGCATCATACGCTCGGAAGGCCACTACTATGGCAACATCCGCTTTGCCCCCAAAGGCAGTAGTGACGAAATCCTCGCTCACTACCCAGCAAACCAAGCGGCTTTTATGCGCAAGCTTTTCAGTTGCTGCAGCAAGGCGCGCAAGTGGATCAGCCTAGATATGGAAACGGCCATGGCGCATACTGGACAAGACCGCGGCGTGATCCTGCGTGCGCTGGACAGCCTGCAACACAAGGGCCTCGCCGAGCTGCAACTCGCTGGCTACCGACAACGGTTCCGCCGACTGCATCAAACGGTCGACCTTTCAGCACTCAGCAAACAACTGGAAGACACCTTTCATCGACACGAACAGATGGAAATCAGCCGAATTGAATCGATGCTGGCTTACGCACAAAGCGCAACCTGTCTAACCGCCAGACTGCTGGACTACTTCGGCGAGCCCATTGAACCCTGCGGCCACTGCGGAATTTGCCTCGGCGACCAGCCGGCTGCATTACATCAACGACAGCATACCAGCATCAAAAGTCTCGACTTGAGCGGCTTTCAGCAACTAGTCGCCCAACACCCCAAAGCACTGACTCGGCCACGTCAGCAGGCGCGCTTCCTCTGCGGCATGAATTCCCCAGCAGTTTCGGCCACCCGCGGCCTGCGTGGAAACCCACTGTTCGGCAGCTGCGCGCCAGTCACCTTTGCCGAAGTGCTTGCGACTCGCAACACGAGCGATTAACCCCAGCCGCCCCCTCACCTGCCAAGCAGCCTTCAATACCCGCAATCGACATCGCACGCCCGCAGCCCCGCCTCAGGCGCGCCAACTAAAGCGCTGCCATCGCGACTTAACGGATTGCATGCGGCCGCACCAGCCGCCACTCTACGCTCTCTACCCTTTACCCTCTACTAATACCCTCGGGCATTCCGACCGCCTGATGCCCCTGATCCATGCTGAATAAAAACGATACTGATTTCCAACAGAGCGCAGACTTAGTCAAACACTCCTTTGAACGATTGTTCGTCGCGTTGATGGAGCAGACCGCCGACCGCATATACATCAAAGACACCAAGGGACGCTTTATATTCGTCAGCGACGCACTCGCTCGCACCCATGGGTTCAAAAATCACAGTGAAATCGAAGGCATGTCCGATTTCGACTTTTTCGACAAGGAGAACGCGGAATCCTTCTATGCCGAAGAGCAGGAAATCCTCCGCACTGGCAAACCGGTCATTAACCGAGTCGAAGTCGAGACTTGGAAGGATGGCACCACCACCTGGGCGTCCAATTCCAAGGTCCCACTGCGATTGGAGTCCGGTACTGCGATGGGCATTCTCGGCATCACACGCGACGTCACCGAGGAGCACCTCAATAAAGAAAAGTTGCGCCAAGCCAATGAAACAATGCTCGACGACTATGCCAGCGCCGAGAAAGTACAGCGGGTCATGATTCCCGGGACCATTCCCACGGTGCAGGGCATTGAAGTCGCTCATATTTGGAAACCGATGGCAGCCGTTGGCGGTGACATCATCAGCTTCCCCCGCCCCCTGTCAGATGATATGCTGTTCTTCATGGGCGACGTCTGCGGCCACGGCGTGCAGGCCGCCTTTTATACAGTCCTACTAAAATATATCACTAGACGAACAGCAGATGACTACAGCGGCTCGCCACAGGCCTTTCTGGACAGCGTAAATACGCGAATCACCAACCAAATCAACAACAGCTTCATCACCGGCATCGCGGGGCACTTTAGCCAGCCACAAGCCGATGGCAGCCGACACTTACACGTCTCACATGCCGGCCACCCGCACCTCTTGATTCTGCGCAAGGCGAGTGGCCGCGCCGAGTCAGTAAAATTGCCAGGCTCGATGGTGATGGGGCTACCAGGCGGCAATGCGGCCGAACTGACACAACTGCCATTACAGCCTGGGGACCGCGCCTATACCTTCACTGACGGGATCATCGAGGCCGCCGACCCCGAAGGTAACGAGTTCGGGATGGAGCAAGTCACCGCCTCCATCGAAGCCAGTGCCGCCCAAACGCTGCAACAAAGCCTTGATACGATTTTCAATAAAGCACTGCAGCATACCGGAGACCTCCAGCAGCAAGACGACATAACGCTACTCGCCTTCGAAGTCACCCAACCGGAGTAAACCGCTCTGCATTGCGACAGGATTGGCCGCGGCGCACGCTCGTCAAACCGAGGACAGTGCCAATCAGAGGATTGGCATTTCTGCGGTCGCAAGACCCTGCTTGGCCCGTCCTGGTTGCTAGGA
>DOCS01000052.1:0-2676 GCA_003503355.1 Opitutia bacterium | reverse complement strand
TGCTGGTACCGAAGCTAATTGCCGAGAACCATTCTGTCATCGCAGGTATTCGCGATCAGATAAAAGCGGCCTTGGCCCCCTCTGCCAAGGAATCGACATCGTCATTTTCACCGCTGGATCTGGCAGCAAAACCGGCAAGGACCAAACCCTGACGGTCGACCTCTGGGGTGCAATTCAGTGCATTCGCGCCAGCGAAGACAGTGAATTGCAGCATTTCGTCATCCTTAGTGCGCTCAAAGCGACGAATCCTAATCGAGCTAACGACGCACTCAAACCCGATCTCATCGCCAAACACGCAGCCGACAAAACACTCAAGTAGAGCCGCTCAACCGATGGCCCAGAGTACCGCACTATTTTAACGGCAAGCGAAGGGCTCGACTACGCAGGCACCATCTCCCGCGCGAGCGTCGCCGAGTTTATTCAGCAGCACATCTGCAAGGCAGATGAAAATGTCGCACTCGATTTAGTTGAGCCCCAATGACTACCCAATTTCTGTAACAAAGACCAACCGCTCCCCCCGCTTCAAAAAGCGCAAACGAGGTCGAAGTCTACCACTTGCAGTCGCAGCCAATGATGCGAAACCACTCCAAGGCTAGATTGACATGCGGGGCTGAATCCCTTTTCTGTGAACATTATTACAATGACCTTACAAAAATCATTTTTGACTGCGAAACGCGTTTTGGGCAAACCCTACGAAGACTTGGAGCTGCTCCTTCAGGATCTTAAAAACGTACTTAAAAAGAACGGCGAAGACGCAATTGCTGAAGCCATCCCCTGGATTAACGACAAAGAGCCCACGGTCGACGAGATCACACCGAAGCACATTCAGCTGTATTCGATGATCTTTCATCTCGTCAACATGGTGGAGATCAACGCAGCCGTGCAGGCGCGACGCAGCAAGGAGAACACCTCGCTGGATTCGGTCAACGGCCTCTGGGGCATTAACATCAAAGAACTCCGCGACGCGGGACTGCCTGACGAGGAGATCATGGAGGCGCTCCAGGAAGTTGCCATCGAACCGGTCTTGACCGCCCACCCGACCGAAGCGAAGCGCGCCACGGTGCTCGAACACCACAGAGAGCTCTACGTCCTTCTGGTACAGCGTGAAAATACGATGTATACGAAAAACGAGATCCGCAACGTGGATCACAACATCGAACAGGCACTCTACCGGCTCTGGAAAACCGGAGAAATCTACCTCGAAAAACCGGACATCCAAGATGAGCTGCGTAACATTTTGCACTACCTCGTCAATGTGTTTCCAGAGGTGATTTCCATTCTCGACCGCCGTTTGCTGCAAGCAGTGCAGTTCAACGACATGAACTTGGAGGCATTCTGCGCGAGCCACAGCTTCCCCAAAATCACCTTTGGCGACTGGGTCGGCGGCGACCGCGACGGCCACCCATTGGTAACTGCAGAGGTGACGCACGACACCCTACTCAAACTCCGCCTGAACGCATTCGTGGTCATTCGCCGCAAACTGATACGTTTAGTGAAGCGCACAAGCTTCGGCCTCCCCTTTGAGCATGCAGATGAAGCACTGCAACAGCGCATCCAAGAGATGTTGAGCGAGACTGGCCCCAACAGCGTCGAAAACTTCGAGCGCAACAAGGGTGAAGTGTTCCGCCAGTTTATCAACCTCATGCTGCACAAGCTTCCAGTAGAATCCATTCGTGGACACGCCACCAAGCTACTGGACGTCGAGGGTGCTTACGTGCACTCGCAGCAACTGAAAGACGACTTGGCGCTACTGCAGACCTCGTTGATCCAATATGGCGCAAAAAGCATCGCCTACGACGACGTCACCACTGTAATACGTGTCGTGGAAGCCTTTGGTTTTCATCTCGCAGCCCTGGATATCCGCCAAAACAGTGCATTTCATGACAAGGCAATCGAGCAACTACTGGAAGCATCGAGAGCCGAGGAAACAGATTTTGGCAACTGGAGCGAAGAAAAGCGCCTAGATTTCATCAACAGAGAACTCGAGTCTGCCCGCCCATTCACGACCCTGAACGCCAAGCTCGGGCCCGAAGCACAAGCCGTCATCGAGTGCTATCGAGTCATCGCGAAGCACACTCGAAAATTCGGCACAAACTGCATCGGTTCATTCATCGTCAGTATGACCCGTTCTTTATCCGACCTACTGACTGTTTACCTACTGGCACGCGAAGTCGGGCTCACCGAGATGACCGAAGATGGCATGGTCGCAGAGATTCCGGTGGTGCCCCTACTGGAAACGATCGAAGACCTCGAAAACGGGCCCGAGATTTTGCAGCAATTCCTATCACACCCGATCACTCGCCGCACGCTGGCTCAGGTGCAGGAGAAATACAAATGGAAGCAACCTGTCCAACAGGTGATGGTTGGCTATAGTGACAGTAACAAGGACGGCGGCATTCTCGCCAGCCAATGGAGCCTTTACAAAGCACAATATGCACTCAGCCAGGTCGGCGATGACGCAGGAGTTAAAATCCGCTTCTT
The DNA here is from genome assembly GCA_003503355.1 of Opitutia bacterium. Taxonomy (GTDB): domain Bacteria; phylum Verrucomicrobiota; class Verrucomicrobiia; order Opitutales; family Coraliomargaritaceae; genus Lentimonas. The sequence goes on along the minus strand of DOCS01000052.1, from coordinate 195 downwards.
CCACGGCAAGGGCGGCTCAATCAGTCGCGGTGCAGGGCCGACTCATTATTTCATTAAAGCGCTGCCCTATGGCGCACCCAACGGAGACATCCGCTTGACCGAGCAAGGTGAAACCATCGCTCAAAAATACGCAAACCCCGCCAACGCCGCATACAACCTCGAACTGCTCGCAGCCAACGCCCTCAGCAAACACCT
>DOCS01000133.1:11545-13968 GCA_003503355.1 Opitutia bacterium | reverse complement strand
TATTTAGGTAGAATTTCTCGCGCACACGCTTCGCATCGGGCGTGGCTTTGATCTGCAGGACGATCGGCATATTTTTCAGATGGGGCAGTGCTTGGGTCGAGCGCAGCAGGCCCGCATTCTTGACAAACTCCAGTTTGGTGGGCGCGGAACGATCGCCACCGATGACCGACACGACTTGGTCCGCGGCTGGAACGACTGCACCAGTGTCGTCAAGGAAAGTAATTTGAACAAAGCGTTCCGGAGTGAGGTAAAACTCCAACTGCCCATCTGCCAGTTGAATCACACGTCCGCCATTGGGGCTGCCCTCCTTTTCATTCGAGGTAGCACTGTGCTCGCCACCATGATGGCCGTGATCGTGACCGTGCGCCCCGTGATGATGCCCCGCGCCGGCATGGGCGAGCGTTGCCCCGAACAATGAAAGGAATCCAAGCAGGATCCATTTTTGATAGATGTAATGTTTCATAATAATGAGGTCGTTGCGGTTGCGCTTATTCGGAGGCGGCGGCCTCCAGACGGATTGATTTTTCTGCGGGTTTGCGGCAAAAAGCGTAAAAGATGGCTGGGGTGACGGCGAGACCGAGCAGCGTCGAGCTGATCAGTCCGCCAACGATCACGATCGCCACGGGATTGAGAATTTCTTTGCCCGGCTCATCGGCGGCTAAGATCAAAGGAATCAACGCGAGGCCGGCAGAGATCGCGGTCATCAAAATCGGCACCAGTCGCTCCAAGGTGCCGCGCTCGACCATTGCCCGCGTGAAGGCTTCGCCCTCGTGCCGCATCAAATGCAAGTAGTGCGACAGCAACATGATGTTATTCCGCGCGGCGATACCAGTCACGGCAATGAACCCGACCAGGGTCGCGATACTGATATTGTCCAAAGTCATGCGCGTATAGAGGACGCCGCCGATCAGCGAAATCGGGATAATACTCAACACCAACAGCACGAAGCTAAAGGTTTTGAAATAGCTATAGAGCAGAAACACAATCAACAGCAGAATCAGCGCACACATAATAAAGATGGTGCGTCGCGCGGCTTGCTGGGCTTGGTATTCACCCTCATAGACGATGGAATAGCCTTGCGGCAGCACCAGCTCGCTCGCGATCTTGCGTTGTAGCGCTTCAACCACCGCATTCAAGTCATCCGTCGTCGGATTAATCGAAACAACAAAACGGCGCAGCGTGTTCTCGCGAAGAATGGTATTGGGCCCAGTCGCTTGGTGAATATCGGCGACATAACTGAGCGGCACACGCTGCCCACTCAGCGTATCAATGTACAGATTCGCCAAACGCTCCGGCGACTCGCGCCATTCCAATGGAAGGCGCACAACTAGATCGTACACGCGTTGTCCTTCGTAAATCTCACCGACCGCTTCGCCGCCCATGAGCGCCGCCAATTGTTCGTTCAACTCGCCCGGCGTGACGCCGTATGCCAACGCCCGCCCGCGGTCGACCTCGATCCGCAGCTGCGGAATCAGCGCCTGTTGCTCCGCACGCGCCTCCTCGAGCCCTGGAATGGAACGAGCAATGCCAGTCACCTGTGTGCCGAGACGTTTCAACTCACTCAGATCGGGCCCGTAGAGTTTAACAGCCACCTTGGCAGATACCCCGCTCAGCATGTGACCGATGCGGTCGGCGAGCGGTGTGCTCAGCGCGCTAAAGGTTCCGGGAATCGTGCGCATGGTCTGGCGAATTTCCTCCAGCACCTCAGCGCGCGTGCGCTCGGAGTGATCGTTAAATTCGACATCAAATTCCACCGTCGACACCGGCACCACGTGATCCCCACGCTCGGCACGTCCGACACGATAGCCCACGGTGTCGACCTCCGGGATCTGCAGCAGTAAATTCTGCGCGGTATGCGAGAGTTCGGTGGTTTGTTTCAGTGACGTGCCCGGCGCAGTGGTCATTGCAATCAAAGCGGTCGGCTCGCGAAACGGCGGCAAGAAATTGCCCCCCATCTGAGTCACTGCGACAGAGGCCACACACAGCAAGCTGCCGGTAATCAGCAGTACCAGTAACGGCTGCGAGAGACTAAAGCGCAGCCATGTCTGTTGAAATACGACCTTCAATCCGCGAACGACCCAACTATCGACGTGCACCTGGCCCGCCTTGGGATTCAGAAAATACGAGCACAATACCGGGATGACCGTCAGCGAAACAATGAACGATGCAAGCATGCTCACAATCGTCGCAATCGCGATCGGCGAGAACAGCCGGCCTTCGACGCCACTGAGTGCAAGCAACGGCAGGAACACCAGAATGATCAACACGGTGGCATACAAAATCGAAGAGCGCACTTCGGCGGATGCACGCGCGATGACTTCGAGATTCGGCAGCGGCACAGCTATGCTCGCATTCTCGCGCAAACGGCGGAAGACATTTTCCACGTCGACAATCGCATCGTCCACCACCATCCCGATCGCCAC
>DOCS01000133.1:298-11480 GCA_003503355.1 Opitutia bacterium | reverse complement strand
GAGCGACAGTGGGATCGCGGTTAAAGTGATCAGAGTAATCCGGACATTGAGCAAAAAGAGAAACAGAATGATCGCGACCATGATGGCTCCGTCGCGAAGGGCTTCTTCCAGATTTCCAATCGAAAGATGAATAAAATCCGACTGTCGATAGAGCGTGACCAACTCCACCCCCTCGGGCAACGAAGCCGTCAACTCCTCCAGCGCGGCATCGACTTTAGCGGTCAATTCAATCGTATCAAAGCCCGGCGATTTAGTGACACTTAGAATGACCCCGGGGTACCCCTGCACCGCCCCCTGTTGCGCCAGCTGCTTGCTGCCCAGCCCGGCATCGCCACGCATCGGCTCTATCCCCCAAACCAATTCAGCCACATCGCTCAGGCGAATCGGCCGGTCATTTTGATAACTGACGACCGTGTGGGCAATTTCGTCCAAATCGGTCGTCATGCCCAAATTGCGCACCATAATTTCTTGCGCGGATTCTGTCAGAAAGCCACCGGTGGTGTTCTTAACCGCCTGTGAAGCAGCCTTGTGGATCTGCTCAAAGGACACCCCGAGCGCCAACATTTGATCCGGATCCGGCTGCACCTGCACCTGTTTCACCCCACCGCCCATCGAGAGCACCTCGGCAATGCCGGGAATCGATTGCAGGCGACGCGCGACCGTCCAATCCGCCAGCGTCCGAAGGTCCCGCGGACTGGTCTCCGCCGTCGGATCCGCCAAACCGATCAACAGAATATTCCCCATCAACGACGCCACCGGCGTCATATACGGGCTCACCCCAGCCGGCAGTGCTTCACTCGCCCCAGCGAGACGTTCCTGCACAAATTGACGCGCCTGATAGATGTCTGTCCCCCAGTCGAATTCGACAAAGATCAGCGACAGTCCCACATCATTGACCGAGCGCAGCCGAGTCACGCCGGTGACACCCATCAACACATTCTCTAGGGGCAGGGTCACCAGCGTCTCCACTTCTTCCGGCGCGAAGCCAGGCGACTCGGTCAGGATCGTCACCGTTGGCTTGGTTAAATCCGGCAACACTTCAACCGGAAGCTCTGCGGTCTTCTTCAGCCCTAGTACCAGTACCAGGATAACCAGCAGCAGGATCAGGGGCCGATGGGACAGCGAAAATCGTATTAAATGATTCAACATACTCAGCAATCTCTAAGATTGATCACCACCCGCCAGGCGGCGCTGATTCAACAGGCGTTGTAGCACGACCAGAAAAAGGACTGAAACCACGGCGGCATAGATCATCAGCAGGCGACTGCGTCCATCGACCGACTTCCCCGCTGGTCCTTCACCTTGTTGGGCAAGCTTCGCGGCCTTTTTTTCCTGATCCGCAGTGATCTCCGAGCCATCTTCATTATGCTCGTGACCGTGCGCCGCATCGAGCGCCTCCTTCAACGAAATACTACTTCCAGTACCCACAAATCCGAGCGAATACGACCCTTGTGTCACCACTTCATCGCCTGGGAACAGGCCACGCTTCACTTCCACAAAACGGTCGTTTCGCTCGCCGATCACGACCGGCACTCGAACAAATGCATTCGGCAAATCAAAGTCTTTGACAAACACCACGCGGCTGGCGGGATCACCCTGAATGGCATCCCTTGGCACCGCCAACACATCGGAACGCGAGTCGAGCACCACGGAAAACTCGGCACGCATCCCCGGCCGCAAGCGCCCGTCCTGATTGTCGACTCGAAAGATCCCCTCGAGCGCCCCCGCACGGCGGTCGACATTGACACCAAAGCGAATCAACGTCGCCTCCAAGCGCTCCGCTCCCAGTGCCGGCACGTGAATGTACGCGAGACTGCCGAGATGCACACGCGCGGCTTCGTTTTCGGGAATCTTCGCCACCGCCCACAGACTCGAACGGTCGGAAATATCCATCAATTCGACGTCGGGTTGCACCGGTTGACCCAAGCGTATATGCGAATTAATCACCAGCCCACCCTGCGGCGCTTTGAGCTCTATGCTCGGCGGCGGATCACCGATCTGACGGGTCTCAATCCGCGCGATCACATCGCCCTGAGCCACAACGTCACCTTCGAAAACATTCAGGCCGACGACCCGACCGGCAATGCGCGAAGACAGCACCGAGTGCTGAGCCGGGATCTCTTCAATACGACCAATCGCAAAAACCGTGGTTTCAAAGTCGCGCTCTTCGACTTCAACTGTTTGCAGTCGTAAATTGGCGACGCCGGTTTGATCCAGAACGATGGTGACTGGACGACTCGCCGAGACTGAGTGGCTGCACACAAACGAGAACGAGGCGGCCAGCAGGCCCATTATACTATATGATTTTTTCATCGGAGGAATTACTTATTTTGACAGTGAGGTAGCTGACATGCAGCCGTGGCCGCCTTCCAAAGGATCATCGCCTGCTCAAACTCATGCAATTTGGCCAGTTGGGTAGATTGAATTTTCAGCCCCTGCTGTTGCGAGCGGAAGCGTTCGGCGAGGCTGATCTGCCCCGCACTGTAAGCCGTATTCATATCGGCCACGTTCTGCACGACCAGTTGAGTCAGGTTTTGATCGTACTGCTGCGCCTGCGCATACAGCCGAAGGGCACGTTCGCGCTGTACGCTTACCTCGCTGCGCAACTTGAGACCAACGGCATCGAGTTCATATTTAATTTGTCGTTGCTGCGCACGGCTCACTTCGATCAGCCCCTGATTTCGGTTCATCCATGGGAGCGGAATCGATACGCCCACACCGAACGAACGATCCGTCCCCAAACCACTGGGGACATCCACACTGCGCGCTTCCTCAAAAAAAACACGCACGGCGACATCCGCCCAACGCGCTGCCTTGGCAGCCGAAACTCGGTTGTCCGCAATTCCAGAAAGCAGCGACTTCATCCGATATTCCGGGTGATTCGCTAGCGCGTCTGCTGTGAGGGCGGGCAATTTCGGCGCGGTTGCCGGCAATTTGAATTGATGTGACAACTCAATCGATGCATCGACCTCCATACCCATCAGCAGCTTCAAGGCCGCCCGTTCGCTGAGCAGTTTGTTTTCCAACGCCTGCAGCTCCTGCTCGACTGCATAGAGCTCGATTTTAACTTGATTGGCCTCAATCGAGGAGGCTTCACCCGTCTCAATTCGAGTCTCAATGAAGGACGCAAAGGTACGATTCAACCCGATGATCTGCTCGCGAAGCTGGAGCTGCGCATGCAAGGCTGCGACACGGGCCACCGCAGACTCCACTTCGGCGCAAAGCAGTCGCACTTGATTGCTGACCTCGGCCTGCGCCAACTCGACCTCATCGCGCGCAATGGCTTTCTGCAGGCTCAATCGATTCGTCACGGGAAATCGTTGTTCAAACCCCAACCCGACGCTGCGTTCGCCTTGATTATTAAACCAACGATCGGTGCTATAATCGAGACTCAGCTCGGGATTTTGCCAACGACCCGCCTGACTCGCAGAACCATTTGCCTGATCGATAATCGTCCTAGCCGCACGGAGTGCCGGGTTCTGCTGCACCGCACGCAACACCGCCTGCGCTTTGTTTAGACGAAGCGGGGCTCCCGACAGACTGCTCAAAGCCGACTGGACGATGAGGGCGAACGCAGCAGCGCGTCCTAATTTCAAAAAATAATACATTACATTCCTAATACAATTTAGCTCACATATAGCGCAGGGCTACAACTTCACCGGCTTAGCAAACCGGAGGGGCGGGCGTATTAGGAAACTCAGATCCGAAGGACGGTCGTCTGTAGGAGGTCAGCGGTCAGCCAATAAACCGACGGTGGCGCGCGCAATGGAGGCCGCAGCGGAGCCCTTACTTGAAACACTTTCGGCTGCGGGGCCGGATCATTAAACGCAATCAGGGGGGCTACCGGCAGCGCAATCGCCTCACTTTCATTCAGCCGCGTGGAGATCACTACCGTACCGACTAATTGGAAATCGGTACAATCATGCGCCAGCTCACAAAAGCCGACGTCTTCAGCTACCTCATGTGTATGCGCGTCCTCACCGTGCCCCCCGCAAGCGTCTTCAGACTGGAGATGAACGATAGAGTCCTGATGCAAACACAGCATTAAACCAGGTACGCCCGCCAATGCGACGTTCCATGCAAACAGGCTAAGCAAGCCAGCAACTGTGAATTTCTTGATCAGAGCCTTCATCAATACCGCCTGGCAGCGGAGACTGTCAAGCATCCCGACCATGGGAGCCGCTCACAAACAGCGACGCTAAACTCAATTTGCTTCAAAACGCCCGTCGGCTCGCTTCACAATGCGACGCTTCAGCTCCAACGCCATCAAGAGTGCCGCGATTTCCGCAACGGGGCGTGCCATGCGTTCCGCGAGCGCGTCCGGAGAGGCCACTTCACCACCGGTGAAACAATCCATCACTGCTTGCTCCGCATCAGAAAGTATTCCAATCGAGGGCTCAGTTTCGGTCGGGGGATTTAGGCTATGCGACTCCTGCGGCCTCGCATAGCGCAGCTCTTCCAAAATATCGTCGACCGATGTCACTAGAATCGCGCCGTCCCTTATCAGTTGATGGCACCCCGCGCTACTGGCCTGATCGATACGACCCGGAACCGCCATCAGGGTGCGCCCCTGCTCCCCAGCGAAGCGAGCCGTAATCATACTGCCACCTGCGGCATCGCTCTCGATCACGACCACGCCCTGGCACATGCCAGCCACCAGGCGATTGCGCATTGGAAAGGTCTGCCGATCCGCCCGCCGTCCAAACGGGAATTCACTAGCCACCGCGCCGGCGGCGACAATCTGATGATACAGCTCCTTGTTTTCAGGCGGATAAATCGTATCCAACCCACAACCAAATACCGCGACCGTTTTGCCCCCCGCCTGCAGCGCGCCCTGATGGGCTGCAGTGTCGGTACCACTCGCCATGCCACTGACGATGCAAAACCCGAGCCGCGCCAGTTCCGAAGCGAATTGCTTCGTGACCCTTCGCCCATAGAGGGTCGAGCGGCGCGTGCCGACAATCGCGACACAGGGGCGATCAACGATGTAGTCCCCCTGCCAATAGAGTCCGATCGGCGGATCATATGCCTCCAGCAGCAGCTTCGGATATTTCTCGTCTTGTTGAATAAAGAAGCGAGTGCCGGTGCGCCGCATCTGGGCGACTTCACTGGCCAAATTAAAATGATCGCTCCAATGGACCAAGACATCGGCCGCCTTGGGACCCACCCCCTTGACCTCCAATAATTGCGCGTGCTTCCCACAGAGCACCGCCACAGGGTCTCGATCAAACGCATCCATCAAGCGCCGAAGCATGATAGGCCCCACATGGGGCAAACCATTTAGCACCAACAGTGCTTGGCGTGGGTTCAACGACGGCGGCATGTGCAACGCTAGCACGACATCGAGTGATGCTCAAGCCGTGCAGCAGACGAACACAACGCAGCTTCAACTCCCCCGCAGCACTGGCGACAAATAATCCAACAATTGAGTGGTATGCACCATGACTTGGCCATGATGGCGGGCCAACTGCTGTGCCGCCAGTCCGTGTAACACCACCCCACGGGCCACCGCAACCTCAGCTTCGGCAGCATTCTGCGCAACCATACCACCAATCAAGCCGGCCAACAGGTCGCCACTTCCACCACGCGACAGAACAGGCCCGCCGCAGATGTTGTACCACACGGATTCACCATCACAAATCCGAGTATGCGCGGCCTTGAGGACAGTCATGACACGGTAGCGTTTGCAAAACGCCTTCAATACCTGGTTGGTATAATCGGGCCGATCGAGCTTAGCGATCCGCATGAATTCGCCCATATGTGGGGTAAGAATCACCGAGCCCATCGAGGCTTTACGCTTCGGCACCAACTCAATCACACGCGGGCGCAAGGCATCCGCATCCAAGATGACAGGCAACTCCACTTGCTTCACAATATCCTGCGCGACCATTTCGCTATGACGATCCTTGCCCATACCAGGGCCCAACAACACTGCCGTTGCCTGATCCAAACGATCAAACAGCAACGGCATCGCCCGTGGATTGAGTGTTCCATGCTCCGTCTCGGGCCACGGCACCCACATAGCTTCGGGCACTTGAGCCGAAAGACTCGCCGTGACCGACGCCGGCGCAAAGGCCGTCACCAATCCAACCCCCGAACGCACCGCGGCTTGCACCGTCATCAGCAACGCTCCCGGCATGTGAGCAGAACCACCAACAACGTACAGATGCCCGAACGCACGCTTATCGACCCAAGCCGGACGCAAGGCGCGCAACGGATCCAGCACACGACTATTCAGAACCATTTCCGACGCCTCGATCGCCGCACCTTCGGGCGTTTTGAAAAAGCCCAAATCAATGTAACGCACGCGCCCACAGTTCGCAATGCCCTCAAACACCACTTTTTTGGCAACCCCGGTCGCATACGAGAAATCCGCCTCAAACGTCAGCTCGTCCGACTCGTCGCCATAGCCGCTCGGTAGATCCACCGCCGCACGCAANNGCTGAATGCCCACACCCAACAGGCCATCCATACAGATCGCATAGCCAGCATCCTCCGAAGCGGCGTCCAACAGCCGATGAATCGCGGCCTCATCACTGGCGATGTCAAGCTGATGTACACAGACACGGCCCTCAAGCTCCGCATATGCGCGCTTCGCCAAAGGCTTCATCGCCTCGGGGTCCTGCGCAAAAATCAACGTCACGCGCACATGCGGTAAATCAGCCAACAACTGGCTGCAAGCAATCAACGCATCGCCACCATTATTGCCCTTGCCAATTAAGGCCAGCACACGGTGCGCTTGCGACAACGGACTCAACTCCTGAAAATCGAGTTGAATCGCTTTGGCGATACCGCGTCCCGCCTGCTGCATCGCGGCCCACTCGGCTGCCTCATCCTGGAGGATCGAGGCTTCCAACTCAAGGGTCTGCTGGCAAGAAAGGACAGGACTGGCGGCAGGTAATGCTTTCATATTTAAGTACTTAATCTCTCTATAAATTTAGACAAAGAACTCAAAATAGCGAACGTGCCAAAAGATCATTTGAAACATACTACTTCCCACAAGCTTGATGCGATGTGGGATCGAACAAGTTCGAACCCTACAACCGCACAATGCGGGCAAAGCCGCCTGCGATTCACCACAAACGACAGATGAAGACTGCACTACAGCAGAAAGGCCTTCATCTCGCGCACCGCTTGCTCGACGCCGACAAATAACGCGCGACTGACAATAGTGTGGCCAATGTTCAGCTCGTGCAGATGTGGTATCGTAATCACCTCCGCGATATTTGTGTAGTTGATCCCGTGTCCGGCATTCACCACCAAGCCCAACTCATGAGCCAGCGCCGCACCATCCTTGAGGACCTGCAACTCGGTTGCACGCCCGTCGCCATAGTACGCATTCGCATAGGCCCCGGTATGCAACTCAATCCAAGGGCTCTGCAACTCAGCCGCAGCCTCAATTTGCGCAGGGTCGGGATCGATAAACAAACTGGTAATAATCCCCGCTTCGGTCATGGCAGCAACGACATCCGCCACTCGGGACTTTTGGCCGACCACATCCAAACCACCCTCGGTGGTCACCTCCTCGCGACTCTCCGGCACCAAACACGCAGCGTGCGGCTTTAAATCGAGTGCCAAGGCGACGATCTCTTCGGAGCAACCCATCTCAAAATTGAGCCGTGTGCGGATCTGCGCATGCGCCCGGCGAATATCAGCATCCTGCACATGGCGACGGTCTTCACGCAAATGCATCGTGATGCCATCCGCACCTGCCTGCTCACACAACAACGCAAAGGCGACCGGATCCGGCTCGACCTCGTTGCCATGATCGAGCGCATGCTCACGAAAGCGTGCCTGACGCACCGTGGCACAGTGGTCGACGTTCACGCCGAGAAGAATCTTAGATGCAGTAGCCATGTGTCTTGGCAATCTGCCAGTTTCGGAGACCGTGTCCATCCGAGTTTCAAATTTATTGCACTCGACCGACCATACAAGCGACCATCCCGTCGCTTGGGCGACTCCCCGCACTTAAAACCAGCCTTGCGGCCACTTCGGCCGCCTAAGCCGACGGCTTCCAATCAGTCAAAGTGACCTGCGGGTAGCGGCTATTGCGCCAATAGTTCCAAGAAAAGCGGATCGCCATGTCGATACGCTGCCCGACTTCAGGCACGGCATCCATTCGCCAGGCAATGCCAGCGACGCCGGAGCGCGCACCATTAACAATCGGCATACGAAAGCGGAAGTTCCCCTCACCGAAAGCATGCGGCGTTTCTTCAAGCACAACGCCGCGCAGCCCGAAAGTCGGCTCGGCATTGCCCTGGCCGAAAGGGTGCAACCGGTCGAGTTCCTCGAGCAAGCCTTCTTCCAAATCTCCGACTTCCAACCAAGTGGACAGTTTGAGCGACGGCTCCGGCAAGCCCTCNNCCTGCCGCCATCGGATGCCCGCCCCAGTGACCGAGCAAATCGGTACAGCGCTGAAACACGTGGACTAAATTGACCATCGCCACGCTGCGACCAGACCCGTGGGTCTCATCACCATCCGCACCGAGGATTACACAGGGCTTATGAAAATGCCGACTCACACGGCTCGCCACGATGCCGACCACACCGGCATGCCAGTCTTCGCCAAACAAAACGATACCTGGCTCATCGGCAAACTCAACGGCGGCGCGCCGCTCGGCCTCGGCTGCGATACCGCGCTCGATGGTCTGGCGCTCGCGATTCATCGCGTCCAACTCCTGTGCGATTTTTAGACAGCCGCGCATATCATCACTCAACAACAGCCCGATCGGCAAGGCCGCATCAGCCAAGCGCCCGCTGGCATTGATGCGCGGCGCCAGCTTGAACGAAATATCCGAGCTCGTCATTTCCTGGCTGCTATCGATCCCACTCACCTCGGCCAAGGCACGAATCCCGGTACGACCATTGGCACGCAAATGCCGCAGCCCGAACCAGGACAGAATCCGATTTTCTTGGCGCAACGGCACCAAATCCGCCACCGTTCCCATCGCCACCAAGTCCAAATAGTCCTTGAGCTGAATACCTTCGACCAGCGGGTCTTCCGCCTCACGACGACTCTTTAGTAAGCCATGCAAGAGCTTAAAAACCAGTCCCGCCGTACACAGGTTACGCCACGGCGCAGTCTCAGCATCATTCACATGCGGATTGACAAAAATACAGCCCTGCGGTGCCTCGGTCTTGGTCTGGTGGTGATCGACAACGATCACATCACAGCCCAGCTCGCGCAAATAAGCGATCGGCTCGTGCGCATTGGTGCCGCAGTCCAGGGCGATAAACAGCTCAGGAATATCCCCATCGCAGACACGGTCAATCGCGGCGCGACTCAGTCCATAGCCTTCGTCCAAGCGCCTCGGCACACAGTAGCGCGGATCCAGCCCGAGCGTGCGCAACATACTCACGAGCTGCACCGTGCTGGTCACTCCGTCCACATCGTAGTCGCCAAACACCACGACCGACTCTTTCGCCTCGATCGCTTGCTCAATCCGCGTGACCGCAGCGCGCAAGTTCGACAGCGCAAACGGATCCTCCAACTGAGCCAGGCGCGGGCGCAGGAATTCCTCCGCCGCCTCAACGGACGCCAAATCCCGCTGAGCGAGCAATTGTCCCATCACTGTAGATACGCGTAACCCTGCGCTCAAATCAGCTGCCAGCGTCTCGTTAGTCTCAGTTGTGGTCCAAAGCATGGGTTAAAAAGGAATAGAAGTCAGCCATTGGCGACTCCAATCGACCCTTCAAAACGAAGAATGACGAATCGCTACCGATTCGCCATTCCAAATTAAAGAGTCACCCGTCAATCGGTTTAATCTTCGCTGGTGCTCTCCCACTCGTAGCGCTTCGGCGTAAGCTGATGCTCTTCGACGTGGCGACGATCTCCCTTGTGCCACCAGAAGAACACTGGGCTGGCGATGAAGATCGAGGAGAACGTACCGGTGATAATACCGACGATGAATACGAAAGAGAAATCGTTGATCACCCCTGCACCGAAGATGTAAAGCGACAGCGCAGCGAGCAAAGTCGTAATACTGGTCAACAAAGAACGTGAAAACACGCGACTAATCGCAAGATTGATGATCGAGCGTAGATTCGAACCGGGGTTCAACTCCAGCTCTTCGCGAATACGGTCGAACACCACAATCGTATCATTGATCGAGTAACCGACAATCATCAGAATCGCCGCAAGCATCGGTGCGGTGAACTGGCCACTGGCGAAGATCCCGAATTGGCCGCACAACACGAAGATACCGACTGTCATCAAAACGTCGTGTACCGTTGCCACAACTGCCCCGATACCATAACCGACTTCAAAGCGGAACGCCACGTAGAGCAAAATACCACCGAGCGCGGCGATCACGGACCAGATCGCATTGGTCTGAATACTACCGGACACGGAAGCACCGATTTGCGACACACCGTCTTCAGTCAAGCCTGCCTCAGGAAACGCGCCTTGCAGGGCTGCCAGCACATCGCGGCTCTGATCGAAACGAGTTTGCAACTTGAGCACTTCACGATCCTCACCAAGCAAGCTCTGATAGCTAGGGTTAACTTCGCCAAGCTCCAGCGCTGCAACCGCCTCTTGCAGGTCACCGGTATCGACGCGCTGTTCAAAAGAAACCGTCATCTCATCACCACCGGTGAAGTCGATGCCCATGATATTGTCGTGATGCACGACCACACTGATCACTCCAGCGATCACCAGCAACCACGACCCTATAAATGCAGGCTTACGGAACTGGAAGAAATCGAGCTTCTTCTCAGGGAAGAGGCTCAGGCCGAGCACCTTCGACACACCCAGACGGTGCACGAGGAAATCAACCAAGAATCGAGTCACAACCAACGCACAGAAAATCGACGCGCAGATACCAATTGCAAGTGTAACACCAAAGCCCTTGACCGGCCCCGTGCCCAACCAGATGAGAATGGAGGCTGTAATCAGCGTCGTCACGTTGGCATCCACAATGGTGGAAGTCACCTTCGCGAACGCACCCGAAGTCGCGTTTTTGATGGTTTTACCGGAGCGTAGCTCCTCACGAATACGTTCAAAGATCAGAATATTCGCATCCACTCCCATGCCGAGCGTGAGAACCAGCGCGGCTACACCGGGCAGCGTCAGGGTCGCCCCCAAACTGGCGAGCACGCCGAGAACGATGATCACATTGACGAGCGAAGAAATGACCGCGACCGCACCACCGATAAAGTAGTAAAGAACCATGAAGCCAATCAC
>DOCS01000133.1:0-132 GCA_003503355.1 Opitutia bacterium | reverse complement strand
GGTTGGCGCGGAGTAGAGTTTACCGTCGAGCACGATAGCCAGTGGCTGGCCGATCATTCTCTCAGTCACCGCCGCGAGAATCTCAGCACCTTCGCTGGTCATTTCCAAATTGATTTGAAAGCCTCCGGTCTG
>DOCS01000036.1 GCA_003503355.1 Opitutia bacterium | reverse complement strand
TCAGTATCATTGGCCATCGCGATGGCATCCTCGAGTTCATCATAAATCACCACGGGCACAACCGGACCGAAAATCTCTTGGCTGACGATGTCCATCGCCTGCGTGCAGTTAGCGACGACTGTGGGCTCGAAATAATAGCCGCCGTCACCCGCGCCGCGCTTGCCGCCGCATAGCACCTGTGCGCCATCGTTCACGGCGCTCTCCACCAAGCCGACGATTTTATCGTAGCCCGCCTGGTTAATCATTGGACCATAATCAACGGTCTCGTCTTCCAACGGATTGCCGTAACGAGCGGCTTTCATTTTTTCGACCAGCTTCGCCGTAAAGGCATCCGCCACACTGCGCTGCACATAAATACGTTCCGCGCAGTTACAAACCTGTCCACTATTAATCACACGCGACGCTTGAATCGCAGTCGCGGCCAAATCAAGGTCGGCATTGGCGGTCACAATCGCTGGGGCTTTGCCGCCAAGCTCGAGATTCACGCGGGTAATATTTTGCGCAGCGGTGGCCATAATCCGAGAGCCGGTATCGACACTACCAGTGAAACTGATCAAGCCGACTTTGGTGCTTTCCGTCAGCGCGCGGCCAGCGCTCGCGCCATAGCCTGACACCAAATTGACCAAGCCGGCCGGAAGATCGAGTTGATTGAGTATTTTGCAAAACTCGAACGCGTTGTTCGGCGTTTCCTCGCTTGGCTTGAGGACGATTGCATTGCCACAGACCAACGCCGGCGCGAGTTTGCGCGCAATCAGGAAGAATGGAAAGTTCCAGGGCAAGATCCCGGCGACCACCCCGATCGGCTTGTGAAACAGAAAGATATTTTCCTTAGGACGGTCGCTTTCAATCACATCGCCCTCGATGCGGCGGCCCCACTCAGCCATATAGTCGATGTAATCGGCGGTAAAATTCACTTCGACCCGAGCCAGCCCCAGCGTCTTGCCCTGCTCCTCGGTAATTACGCGGGCCAGCGGCTCCACTTGCGCGCGAATTTTATCGGCTAACACATGCAGATGCTTGGCCCGTGCGACCGCTGGCAGAGCGGCCCATGCGGGCTGGGCCCTCTCTGCGGAGGCGATCGCAGCATCGACCTGCTCGGCGGTGCTGTTGGGAATCGTCGAAATCGCTTCACCAGTGGACGGATTAATCACTGTAATTCGATCAGAACCAGGGGAATCGACAAATTGACCATCAATGTAATTGGAGTAATGAATCATGCTCCAATCTTTCTGGAATTCACCTGTGGCTCAACAAGAAAGACTCATGGATTCGATTCGCGGCAAGAAGCAGACAGCTCACAAATCCATCGGTTTCTTGCCTTGCAGTATTGCACAGAAAGCCTATTCTCCGCGTTTTTTTTGGGACTTCATGGGCTGCTCACGCGTATCCAAATCCCTCAAGTTCAAGTAGTAAACACAATCTCTAAACACATCAGATAAGATCATGACCGACCTATCAAAATACAGAAACATTGGTATCTTCGCACACGTTGACGCCGGAAAAACAACGACAACCGAGCGTATTTTGAAGCTCACTGGTAAAATCCACAAGTTAGGCGAAGTGCATGATGGCGCTGCGACTACTGACTTCATGGAACAAGAGCAAGAGCGCGGCATCACGATTCAGTCTGCTGCAACTACATGTTTCTGGGACGGTCACCGTTTCAACATCATCGACACTCCGGGTCACGTTGACTTCACAGTTGAAGTGTACCGTTCATTGAAGGTGCTCGACGGCGGCGTCGGCGTTTTCTGTGGTTCGGGTGGAGTTGAGCCTCAGTCCGAGACTAACTGGCGCTACGCCAATGATTCTAAGGTCGCTCGTTTGATTTACGTCAACAAGCTCGACCGTGTCGGCGCTGACTACTACAAGGTCATCGACCAAGTAAAGAACATCCTCGGTGCTACGCCGCTCGTCATGGTGCTTCCAATCGGCACAGAGAGCGATCTCCAAGGTGTTGTTGACCTCCTTACACGTAAGGCATGGGTATGGGACAACTCTGGAGACCCAATGGCATACGAACTTCAAGACGTGCCTGCGGACATGGTCGACAAGGTCGAAGAATACCGCGCTGCACTGATCGAAACTGCTGTTGAGCAAGACGACGACGCGATGGAAGCTTACCTCGAAGGTAATGAGCCAGAAATGGATGTCATCAAGGCATGTATCCGTAAGGGTACAATCGCTCTGGATTTCTTCCCAACATTCTGCGGTTCTGCGTTTAAGAACAAGGGTGTGCAAAACGTCCTCAATGGCGTCATCGACTATCTTCCAAGCCCAACTGAAGTGCCTCCACAGCCTGAAGTGAATGCTGAAGGTGAAGAAACAGGTGAATTTGCTGTGGTTGATGCTGAGAAGCCTCTCCGTGCTCTTGCATTCAAGATCATGGATGACAAATACGGCGCGTTGACTTTCACACGCATCTACTCCGGCAAGCTCAGCAAGGGCACCAACGTTCTCAACACCTTCACTGGTAAGACAGAGCGTATCGGTCGTATCATCGAGATGCACGCTGACGAACGCACTGAAGTCGATTCCGCTCAAGCGGGTGACATCGTTGCTCTTCTCGGCATGAAGTCTGTGCAAACAGGTCACACACTCTGTGATCCAAAGTTCCCTGCGACACTCGAGCCTATGGTATTCCCTGAGCCCGTTATCTCCATCGCGATTAAGCCAAAGGACCAAGGTCAGTCTGAGAAATTGGGCACAGCGATCGGTAAGATGGTTGCAGAAGATCCTACTTTCATCGTTGAAACCGACGAAGACTCTGGCGAAACCATCCTTCGTGGAATGGGTGAGCTTCACCTCGACATTAAGGTCGACATTCTGAAGCGCACATACGGTGTTGAAGCAGTTGTCGGTAAGCCACAAGTTGCTTACCGCGAGAGCATCACTCAAACAATCGAAGACAGCTACACCCACAAGAAGCAGTCCGGTGGCTCTGGTCAATTCGCTAAGATCCTCTACAAGCTCGAGCCACTCGAGCCAGGTGAAGGCTTCCAGTTCGAATCCAAAATTGTTGGTGGTAACGTTCCTCGTGAATTCTGGCCAGCAGTTGAGAAGGGCTTCAAATTCTCCAAGGAAAAGGGTGTCCTCGCTGGCTATCCTTGCTTGGACTTCAAGGTCACACTGGTTGATGGTGCGTTCCACGCAGTTGACTCCTCTGCAGTTGCTTTCGAAACCGCTGCTAAGGCAGCGTATCGTCAGTCCCTTCCAAAGGCAGGCGCACAAATCCTCGAACCAGTCATGAAACTCGACGTCTTCTGCACAGAGGACAAGATGGGTGACGTTATTGGTGACTTGAATCGCCGCCGCGGAATGATCAAGACACAAGAGCCAGCACCTAACTCAGGTGTACGCATCAAGGCAGACGCTCCTTTGAGCGAAATGTTCGGTTACATCGGTGCCCTTCGCACAATGACATCTGGTCGCGGTCAGTTCTCCATGGAGTTCTCCCACTACGCAGCATGTCCTAAGAATGTAGCGGAAATCGTCATCAAGGAAGCTCTTGAGCGCGAAGAGGCAAAACGTAAATAATCGTTTAGCTACACACTTCTAACAAAGGTCCCCGACTCGAAAGAGCGGGGACCTTTTTTTGTGCCTACATTTCAACCTTACACTAACCCTACTGCCTAGATATTGAGTTAGAATTATGAGTAAGATTACGAATTTACCATTCGACGTTCGGCGTTCGATGTTCGAACTTCCCCTGATGTTAACATCGATTATCACACATCCGGGCGGTGCCCATAAAGACGAATTCCTAGCTTGCGCCGTGCTACTCACGCAAGCGCCCGTTGCGATCCAACGTCGCGAACCGACTGAAGCCGATCTAGCAGACACATCCATCGCCGTGCTCGACGTCGGCGGTGAACA
>DOCS01000113.1 GCA_003503355.1 Opitutia bacterium | reverse complement strand
GTCTCCAACCTCGAGCAATCCATCAACTGGTATTGCCAAACCTGTGGCTTTGACGTGCTGCGCCGCACCGACAAGTCGCCATCCGGCAACCAGCTTGCGCATCTGCAAATCCCCGGCAGCGCGCACAACCTTGAGCTCACCCACTCGCCCGACTACACCGTGAACGTCCCCGAGGACCTGGTTCACACCTGCATTCGTGTCGACAACATCGTCGAGTACTGCGCCATGCTCGAAGGCCTCGACCTCAAGCTGGACCTGTGGCCCGCCAACTGGCGTGAGAAATTTGTCGACGGCAAAAAAATGGCCTTCATCACCGACCCCGACGGCTACGAGGTCGAGATCTTGGAGCACTAAGCGAACGCCCGCGCCTCACTCAACTCCTCAACTTCGCGATAATTTGCTGGCGCAATGACATCGGATCGGCCTGAATCGCGCAGCCTTTCCCCCTAATTAGCTCTTGCGTATTTAAGCGTAAGAAAAATAAGCATACCCATGACAGATCAAAAAAATAAATATCTGATACCCTTCGCCATCGTAACAACGCTCTTCTTTACTTGGGGCTTCATTACCGTGTTGGTGGATTCGCTCATCCCACGTTTGAAAGATGTCTTTACCTTAACTTATTTTGAGGCGGGCCTGGTGCAAGTAGCGTTTTTCGGCGCTTACTTCCTCGTTTCGCTGCCTGGTGGAGCGATTGTCTCCAAAGTCGGCTATCGCACCGGGATCATCATCGGCCTAGCAGTGATGGCCATCGGCTGTTTCCTGTTCCTCCCGGCCTCATCGATTCGCGTCTTTCCGTTATTCCTGCTGGCACTGTTTGTTTTGGCAGCGGGCATGACACTGCTGCAAGTGGCGGCAAATCCGTATGTTGTTGCACTCGGACCTGAAAACACCGCATCGAGCCGACTGACACTCGCCCAGGCATTTAATGCATTAGGCACTGCGATTGCTCCCCTCGTCGCCGCGTCCTTTATCCTCGGATCCGAGGTGCTCCCTCCGGAAGCACAGAGTGTGTTGTCCGCGCCGGAACTCGTTGCTTACCAAGCCGAAGAAGCCGCCGCCGTCCGCATACCCTTCCTCGCTCTCGGCCTCGCGCTGGCTGCGGTCGCAACCGCCTTCAAATTCATACGCCTGCCCACCGTGCGCGCGACCGAAACACAGCCTGAAGAAGGTTATGGCTTTGCCCTCAAGCATCGCGGTTTGATGCTCGGTGCTCTCGGCATCTTTGTGTACGTGGGTGCCGAAGTTGCCATTGGCAGCTACATCGTCAGCTACCTGCTGAGCCTCGACATCGTTACGTTGGTGAATAACAATGAAATGGTCGCGGGTTGGATCAAAAGCCTGAGCGGCAAATCAATTGAAGAGATGAACCCAGCTCGTATCGCCGGCACATTCGTCACCTTTTATTGGACCGGTGCAATGATCGGTCGCTTCATCGGCTCCCTACTCTCCCGCGTGATCCCAGCATCACGACTACTAATCATCTATGGCCTGATCGCCGCGGCGCTGTGCCTAGCTGCCGGATTTAGCACAGGCTTGATCGCCGTATGGTGCATGCTCTCCATCGGCCTGTTCAACTCGATCATGTTCCCTACGATCTTCAGCCTGGCAATAAACAGCCTGCCACACAGCCGCTCGCAAGGGTCCGGCGTACTGTGCGCAGCGATTGTCGGTGGCGCAGTCGTTCCGCCACTGTTCGGCCTTGCAGTCGACAATGGCAGCTTTGCCATCGCCTTCCTGCTACCGGTTGCCTGCTACGTGTACATCGCGTTTTACGGCAGCATCCAAAAGCCACGTACAGCGGCAGCATAAGGTACCACTCTACCATCTTAAAGGGCGCCTCAAACAGGCGCCCTTTTTTTGGGCCCAAATGGACGGTGCTGTTCCGCGCGACGCTAGTTTCATACGGACGCACTTCCCAAGGCTAAGAACCATCTTCTTTAGAGAACGGCTACCAACCAGGGCACGTCGGAATACTTGAACGGCACCCACTGCAAGAGGTGATCCGATCGAAACCGCAGGGCCTCAGCTCGCTGAATACCGCACGCCTAGCGTGGCGCCAAGCTTGGTTTTATGCGGCATCGAGCCAGCTCGGTCCCTGCAGAATGCACCTTCTATCGATGGGCAATGATCAGAGCAAATCGGATGATCTCGTTGTGGTTGCAATCAGTTGTTGGTCGAGCTCAGATGCTGACGGGCTCGAGCGATCTAAATGAAGTGCCACGCAATCAAGGATTGAATCCCGTATTCCGAGTGTACCGTTCCTCCCGCCGCCCATGCTGGAACAAGAAATAAAAAAGCCTCTCTCTATTCGAGGGAGGCGTTGAAAAACCAGAGAGGCATGCCCCTTGAACCACACGAAACATGTAGCTAATTTAGTGCTCGCTGAGTCATATTGGCGGATCGTTCGCCTGCTGACCACGGCGCAGCGGCATCGACTGCCTCAGCGCATGGACACGCGCTAGGCGTAAACCATACGGGCACACTGATCACAGAAATGCGGCTCGTTGGCATCCAGTGCCCCACGAGAAACCTCATTCGAAACTCTCAAGTGGCAACCTCCACATTTGTGCGCCTCGACACGGGCAATGTAAGGAGGACGCTTCACCAGCTTTTTAACCCGATCGTACTGTTCGATAAAGTTCTCATCGATTCCAACTCGCGACTCCTCTACCTCCAATTTAGCCTCTTCGACTGAAGCGGCTAAATTCTGCTCCCGCTGATTGAGCAAATCGATTTCTTTGCGTTGTGCCTGTATCCGAACCTCGATCTGTGCCTTTTCCGACTCAAACACCTCCTGAGCATTGTCGATATCGAGCATTAGCTCGATTTCTTGCTCCTCGAGGGAAGAAATATCGGCTTCCGTCTGCTCGATCTGGTGCGTCAGCGCCTGATACTCGTCGTTTTTCTTAACCTCGATCTGTTGCGTGCGAAAGCGCTGTAAGGCACCCTCTTTAGCTTGCACTTGAATATCCAGATCTTTGCGGGCCACTTCTTTAGCGATTAACGACTGACGCGCAGCTTCGACATTCGCCTCTTCGGCAACGATGGTCGCCTCCAACGCCCGACGCTCAATAGGAATCCGAGCCAGGTCTTGCTCAATTTTTCGGAGCGACACGTCGCGGTGTTGTACAATTAGAAGCTTTTCGATTTGCGGGACAGGCATAAGGTCAGATAAGTTTACTTAACACAAAACCGCCTGCCTAGCAGAGCAACCCAAAAGACATGACGGACCACACTTCTCTTCAGGATCAAATCGACGATGCCACCTTTGATTTCACCATGGGCGACAACGAAACCGCAATTTCCAAGCTGACAGCCATCAGCCAAACCCACCCGCAATCGTTCGAAGCATGGCATGCCCTCACTGAAGTCTACTTTTCTGAAGGCAGCTACGACCGCGCGCTCGGAGCAGCTGAGAAGGCCCACGCACTAAAAGCAGACGACATTCACATCAACACCAGCCTCTCTCGCATCTGGGTCGAGCGCGGCGACAAAGACCAAGCCGAACACTTCGGAGCNNNCCACATGGAAGACGTAACTTACACGCTTGAATTTGAAAAACCCCTGCGCGAGCTGGAGAAACAACTCATTACCCTTAACAAGGTTTCGAAAGAATCCAAAGTAGACGTTAAGAGCGAGGTCGCAGCCATCGAGAAAAAGATCGAAAATACGAAGGCCGAAATCTATTCGGATCTTTCGGCTTGGCAGCGTGTGCAACTCTCACGCCACCCGAAACGCCCCTACTCACTGGACTACATTGAGCGCGTTTTTACCGACTTCGAAGAACTGCACGGCGACCGCCGTTTCCGCGAAGACGCCGCAATCGTTGGCGGGCCCGCATTCATTGACGGCAAACCAGTGATGGTCATCGGCCAACAAAAAGGCCGAAATACCAAAGACAATTTATTGCGCAACTTCGGTTGCCCTCATCCGGAAGGCTATCGCAAGGCGATGCGCTTGATGGAAATGGCGGAAAAATTCGAGATGCCGATTGTCACACTGGTGGACACGCCGGGTGCGTACCCAGGTATCGGCGCCGAAGAACGCCACGTTGCGGAAGCGATCGCAGTCAACATTCGCGACATGAGTGCGCTAAAGGTGCCCATCATCACGATTGTGATCGGCGAAGGTGGCTCAGGCGGCGCCCTCGGCATTGCCGTGGCGGACGAAGTGATGATCATGGAAAATGGCTACTACTCAGTCATCTCCCCGGAAGGCTGCGCAGCGATTCTTTGGAAGGACCGAGCCGAAGCCCCCAAAGCGGCCGAAGCCCTCAAGTTCAGCCCCAAACACCTTGAAAAATTCGGTGTGGTTGACCACATTCTCCCGGAGCCGAGAGGCGGCGCGCACCGTGACCATGATGCAGCGGCAGCGACGATGAAAGCTGCGATTCTCGAATCACTCAAAAAGCTCGAAAAGAAGAGCGTTAAAAAGTTGGTCGACGATCGCTATGAGAAATTCCGTAACCTCGGCCAATTCAGCGAGGCCTAAGGAATCTAGGTTTGAATCAACAAAAATCCTCGTCAGGAAACTGCCGAGGATTTTTTGTGCGCTCGGAAGCCCCTCCCTTACCAGCTTACCCGCAAACCATCGTAAGCCAGCCGGATGTTATCAGGCAACCCCGCTTCAGTGCTCTCATGATCTACCATATAAGTCATATGCGTCAGAAATGAGAGTCGCGCATCCATTTCTATCGCAGTTTGCGTCGCCTCAGCCACCGACATATGCGAAGGATGCGGGTTCGGCCGCAATCCATCGAGCACAACGATATCGGCGTCTTCAGCAAGAAAACGGGCTTCCTCGCCGACTTCCTTACAGTCAGTATAGTAGGCAAGTTTCTTGCCGGTGTCCGCTTCGGTAAAAATCAGCCCCAACACCTGCATACCGCCATGCGGCAGATACACCGATTCCACACTGCCGCCCGGCAACTCGAGTACTTGAGGCATCGTTTCGAGCGCAAACGCCGGATACCCTTGCACCGCGGGCTTATCCAGAATCGCATACGGAAAGATATCACGGATTCGACGTAAGCCGTCATCGCTACTATAAACAGGTAACGCCACGCCTCCGTTGAGATCGCAAAAACGGCGCAGATCATCCATTCCCAAGATATGATCAGCATGGGAGTGCGTCAGGATAAACGTATCAATTTGCGTGATCTGATTCTGAATACACTGCATGCGGAATTCCGGAGCGGCATCGACCTGAATATGATGCCCCCCCATCTCGACATGAATCGACGTGCGCGTGCGCCAGTTCATCGGATTATCCAGATCACAGCCCTCTGCGGGCTGTGCGATCATCGGGACGCCTTGCGAAGTCCCTGTGCCTAAAAATACGATTTCCATAGATCTCGTGATGCTGTCAAGTTCAGCGCAGACAGGCAACTGAGTATCTCGAATCTGCGCAAATTTTACTCCACAGATGCAGACACCAGGGGCACGGGCGTGGGCTGTGGAAACGCTAAATCCACATACACCATACGGTGATCACTGCCAAGC
>DOCS01000242.1 GCA_003503355.1 Opitutia bacterium | reverse complement strand
TTCGGCGACAGCATCCGTCGCGGCGTCAGTAACCGCCCCCGTCGCGGCTTCGGTAAACGCTTCCGTCGCAACTCCCTCGGCAGCTTCGGCCAACTGATCTTTAGCGGCATCAAGGACGGCGTCCACTTTTTCAACCACTTCAGCCTGAAGCTCGGCGACCTCTTCGGTTGCCACAGCGACGACTGCTTCGGTCTGTGCTCCAACTTCCGCTTTAACGGTTTCCACGACTGCCTCAACGTCTTCTTCAACATCAAGCATCACTTCCTGAGTGACAGTTTCTTCAGCGGGCGATGTCGGCAGCGGTGCTTCAGGCTTTTTCTTGCCACATGCAGAAAGCAGCAAGGAAATGATAAGCAGAGAGATCAGTGATGATAATAGTTTCATAACTTAACTTTGGGTGATCGTTCGAAGCAGGACTGTTATTATAATACGATTAGCAGGAAAGCACCAGCGGACCGGTTCGATTTCACCCTACCGCGTTAAAATTAATTGGTCTGCAACCAATCCTCGTTACACTCCGCACCGTGCCGCTTATCGACCAATCCAATTACCAGGTGCCTTTCGGCTATGCCAGCGGGCACCTGCAAACGATCTACCCGTCACTGTTTCGCAAAGTACCGCTGCAAACCAAACAGCGCGAGCGGATCACCACCCCAGACGGCGATTTCATTGATCTGGACTGGGCACGTGAGCAAAACTCCGACCGCCTGGCGATCCTCAGCCATGGCTTGGAAGGCAGTTCGAACGCCATCTACATGCAAGGCATGGCCCGCGCACTCGTCCATGCGGGCTGGAATGTACTGGCATGGAATTTCCGCAGTTGCAGCGGCGAGCCCAACCGCCGCCTGCGTTCCTATCATAGCGGTGCGACCGACGATCTGCAAAGCGTCCTCCAACACGTCGAGCAGGGAAAGCCCTACAGCCGCATTGCGCTGATCGGCTTCAGCTTGGGCGGCAACCTGACACTTAAATTGGTCGGCGACCTGGGGCGCAACATCGATCCGCGAATCTGCGCAGCGGTGGCATTTTCCGTGCCCTGTGATTTGGCTGGCAGTGCCAAGCGATTGGAACACCACACCAACCGGCTCTACATGCACCGTTTCCTCAAAACACTCAGCGCGAAAGTACGCGAAAAGGTGCAGCGCTTTCCCGGGCAAATCCACACTGACGGACTGGCTAAAATACGCAGCTTCCGCCAATTCGACCACGCCTACACCGCACCGATACACGGTTTCAGCAGCGCCGAGGACTATTGGAGGCAGTGCAGCTGCAGCACACAGCTAGACAACATCACGATCCCCACACTACTGATCAACGCACAGGACGACCCGTTCCTCACTCCAAGCTGCTTTCCGCTCGAAACCGCACGCAACAGCCGACAACTTTATTTGGAAATCCCCAAACACGGCGGCCACATCGGATTTGTCCAATTCAGGCAAGGCCCCCTCTATTGGTCCGAACAGCGAGCGGTAGAATTCCTGCAAACTGTCACAACTGAGAATCAAATAGATCCTTCGTAGCGCGAAAGCGTTTGTATCCGCACACAAAGTCGACCACTGAGAGCGAGGCCATTGCGCCTTTGCTGAAAGCTTCAAACTTAGTGCGCGCGCATGAAGGCCTTGATCGCCTCGGGCGTCGGCTCGACAGTATGCTTGACGATCGCGCGTGCCTTTAACGTCTCAAGCGAAGGGTGTGTCGAGTCCTGCTGGATCGCTTCGGCGATGGTATCCGGGAATTTCGCGGGATGCGCAGTCGCGAGGACAATCTCAGGGCCGTCAAAATCGTCGCTGAAACCGCAGGCGGTGTGCGGGTCAGCGACGTAGCCGTATTGTTCATACACACGCTTTATGATGACACCGATTTCGGCGTCGTCGGTGCGGGAACTACTAAAGCCATCGGCCTGAAAATCCTCAAAGACGTATTGTCCGGTGTCCTTGAAAGTCTGAATGATCTCGCGCACCTTGGCGGCATCTTGGCCTTCCGCGTAGTACAGGAAGCGCTCGAAATTGGACGCCACCTGAATATCCATGGAAGGTGCGAGGCTCGGCGCCACCGCATCCAGCTCGTAAGTGCCGGTTTGAAACAGACGATGCAAAATGTCGTTCTGATTGGTCGCCACGCGGAAGCCCTTGATCGGCACACCCATGCGCTGCACCAGCCAACCGGCCAGCACATTGCCGAAGTTACCTGTCGGCACCACAAAGGTCACGTCTTCACGGATATCTGCAGGGAGACGGAAAAACGCGGATAAATAATACACACACTGCGCCAGGATACGGGCCAAGTTAATCGAGTTGACCGCAGACAGACCCACCTCTTCGGCAAAAGCGCGATCTTCGAACACCGTCTTCATCGCCGCCTGCGCGTCATCAAAGCTGCCTTCAATCGCCAACGGGTAAACGTTGTCCGCACCGGTGCAAGTCATCTGCCGTTCCTGCAACGGCGACACACGCCCTTCGGGATATAGAATAAATGTCTTCACACCACTCTTACCAAGCAGGCCATGAATCGCGGCCGCACCGGTATCACCTGAAGTCGCGCCTAACACTGAAATCGGCTGCCCCGTGCGGGCGATCTGCGCTTCATAGATATTGCCGAGCAGTTGCAGGGCAAAATCCTTGAATGCCAGCGTCGGCCCGTGAAACAGCTCCAAAACAAACAGCTCATCGCTCAATTTTTTTATCGGCGCGATGTCGGCGTGATCAAACTTGGTGTACGAACGCGCGACAATGCCACTCAATTCGGCACGATCGATATCTGTAGCAAAAATGGCGAGGAACGCTTCGCACAATTCCGCATAGCTAAGCGACTCCCAGGCTGGCAGCAAAGGTGCTAGGTCGGGCAATGTTTGCGGAAGATACAAACCACCGTCCGGCGCCAACCCTTGGGCGACTGCCGTCGAAAAAGAAACAGGGGGCACTTGGCCGCGTGTGCTGATGTATTGCATGCAAAAAGAAGTCCGTTTTCCACCGCAGGAGTCAATCCAGAATGGCACGAACTGAAGAGTCACCAAGGCGGGATGCGTTTGAAGTAAACAGCAGCACACTCACCTTGGAGCGCCGCAGTCGCCTCATCCCCCGACTCAAATGCCATCCCGCCAGCCACGGTTGATCTGATTAATATAAATGCGAGTGCTTTTCGTCGTTTACCCGAGCCCCTCGTTTGAAAACGCAACGTAACAGTTGTACTTTAAGTAGTCTATTACCCCACACAAAAAAACCTTCATTTAAACAAGAATGTCATGAAACTCAAAACACTCACCACCTTAATAGGTGTTCTTTTCTGTGGCCATTTATCCTACGCTGAAGACATCTGGACCGATGTCGAAAACGTCGATGGTCATCATTATGCAGTCATTGCACGGCAAACCTCAATGACTTGGTTCGAGGCAAAAGATTATGCCAACACACTCAAGTATCTGACCGAGGACGGATACATCTTGTATGGCCAATTAGCCAGCATCACCACGCCCAACTTATTTAGTTACGTCGAGGATCACCTCGAACCATGGCAGAATGCTTGGCTGGGCGGCTATTATGACGATACGCTCGGTCAATGGATCTGGCTAAACGGCGAAGCCATGGACTTAACTTGGGGCTGGATGAATCCGATCTACTGGCCAAGCTATCCAGAACCAGATCACTACGTGGAAGATCAAAAATACCTCAATTTTGAATGGGGGCAATGCCCCACCTGTTGGGATCATGGTTTTTGGAGTTATCACGTAGACGTGCCGAACAACACCAAGTTCGTGGTCGAGTTCGAGCCCAGGCAAACCTTCACGCCACCGTTTGACTACACGCTGCAAACCTTCGCCGCGGGCGTGTTATACTCCGGCAGTCAAATCGTGGACCTCGACAACGACGGCACCAACGAGCTAATTCTGGGGCAGCGTTATTGGCGCGGCAGCGGCAACGTGGAGGTCTGGAAGTATGTGGCGAGCACCGATACGCTGCTACGCCAAGCAGTCATTTCCTTACCCAGAGAGCCGCATGACCTTGAAGCAGCCGACTTTGATGGCGACGGCCTGAAGGAAATCGTCGTGGCCGGACGCGGCTGGGGCCCCTACTATATTGATCAGACCGCAGGCGGCTGGTCGCCGGCAGTCGCGCTCTCACCACAAGCCTATTCGTGGCAAATCGAGGTCGCGGATTTCGATAACGACGGGGCCATGGACTTCTTCCAAGGGGTCGATGGCGGCACCACAGGCAGGCTGTTCTACGGCAACGGCAACGGTGGCTTCACCATGGTCGGCATCCCATCCGGATTAAGCAGAGGCCTTGGTTTCACGGTGATTGATGTCAATTCAGATGGGCTGTTGGATCTCATCGGTATGCAGGATGTGGGGCAGTCTTACCTTGCGGTCTACCTCAACCAAGCAAGCCGAGCATGGACCGCGCCTCAGTACTTCGGCCCACTCCCCGGGCCCGTCGATCCACACGGATCGCCCAGCGCGGGGGATTTTGACGGCGATGGCGATGTCGATGTCGTTACCCTCAATTATCTGTCCGCGACCAATACCAGCGATGTGGTAATCTTCAATGGAGGAGCGAACCTCACATGGACAGCGCGCATACTCGAAACCTTACCCGGACGTTGGGTGGTGCCGATAACCGGCGACCTCAATGATGACGGCTACCTAGACATCGCGATCGGCGGTGGAGCTTCCAGTGAGGACCTATTGCTCTATCTGGGCGACGGCAGCGGCGGGTTCCAGCGACAAACCATCGACCTCGACCATGGCGCGGGCGGCCTCAACACCTTGATTCTCGGCGACATCGACGACGACGGGGTTACTGACATCTTTGCGGCTCGAGGCATCCTCAATTCCCCCATCCCATCGGCAGATGGGTTCGAAGTACTGTTTGGAATGATTCCGGATACGGACGGTGACGGGGTGCCGGACGATGCGGACAATTGCCCACTCCAAGCAAATCCAAGCCAGGAAGACAGCGATTTTGATTCTGTCGGCGACGTCTGCGATGCCGTGACTTACTTGTTCGAGGGATTCTTTAAGCCCATCGACAATGAGGGGGTCAATCAGCCGAAAGCAGGACGCAGCATTTCAATTAAATGGTACCTGACCGACCTCGAAGGAATTCCGATCACCGACCCATCGAGTTTCCGAAGCCTGACCTCCGTCGCGTCGGAACTGATCCCCGGAAATCCTATCGACGAGATTGAAGAGCAGGCCTCTGGAGACTCAGGCGTTCAAAACTTGGGAAATGGCTACTGGCTGTTTAGCTGGAAAACGCCCAAGAGCTATGCGGGCACCTCCCGTATTATCAGCCTCAACTTAGCAGACCAAGAAGGCATCGTTTCGACACGACAGGCGGTATTCCAGTTCAGATAAAACGGCAAGCACGTACGAGAGCTGTAGAGGTTATAGACCTCTGCAGCTTTTTTTTGGTTCCTAATCAATCCGCGGGTAAATGCCGATCACAACGACTATTGCCGTCGTGCTACCGCGAATCCAAAAAAACCGACGATGCAACCGCCTGCGCCCCTGCACAACCTGTAGCGCTACCGCAACAGCGGTTCCACTAGCACCGATCAGCGCTGCAAGGTTCGCTAGAGTTTGAGAAAATGGGGCCTTCGTCGCCCCTGCAGAGAGACTGACCCAGACGTGAAACCCTCGCTCGCAACGACATCGGACGACACGGAATGCTTCCGCCTAGAATATAAACGTCACTTACGCGCCCAAGCCGAAGGCGGCATGGACGATGCGAGTGGCATCTTCGGCATCTTTCGGGTCGATCCCCACCGAAATCTTAATCTCGGACGTACTGACAAGCTGAATATTCACACTGGCTTCGGCTAGGGCCTCGAACAGCTTGGCCGCGACACCGGAATGCGAGCGCATGCCGACCCCAACCACAGAAACTTTAGCTAAATCGTTAGCCTC
>DOCS01000157.1 GCA_003503355.1 Opitutia bacterium | reverse complement strand
CAACCGATCTTACCGCCGAAGCAGTGAAAGGCGATGCGGCAGAATCGATCCAGGATCGTCTGTTGCCCAAATTTTAAAGCCCTGCAGCGAGTCTTGGTTCAATCAATTATATACTGCTCGTCTTCCAGTTTTCGGTAGAGGCAGATGTCGCGGTCGCCGTAGTAGGCGACCAGAATCGCGCCTTCGCCGGCGACGGCGTCGAAGAGTTTGAGCATCATTTCTTGCTCGCCGGGCCAGGGGTAAACGAAAAACAAGTCCACTTCTTCGATGTCGAGCTGCATTCCCTCGTAGCGTGGGTTGCTCCCGACGCTGTGGCCGAAGCTGTCGTCGCGCACGATGTCGTGGCCGCTTAGGGCGTCGTAGCTGATAAATCCGTCCGGAATGTAACTGATGGGCAGGAATTCCGCTTCAAGGCCTTGGTCGGCGAGCAGTGATTCGGCTTTGTCGACCAGCGTCTCTTCAATCTCGATCCCATACGCCTGGTAGTTGAGGATTGCGGCAAGGCCGGTGCCGACGCCGAAGCCGCTGCCCCATTCGATGAAAGTGTCGCCCAATGGAAGTCCTTGGTCGGTGACATGGCGTAGGGCAGCGTAGACTTGCGCGGGCTCGCTAGGCACATAGCGCGGGAAGCGCTTATTGAGCTGTTGGTCGTAAAATGCATCGCAGCGGCGATCGGCTTCGTCGATGAAGGTTTTTACGTCGCTGGGCAGTTGGTATGCTGCGACCGTGTAGGGGAGTTGTTCGTACGACACGTTTACTGGAAAGGTTGGCTGGCTGAATTATGAGAAGCTGAAAAGCGGCAGGCGTGCGGTTTCTAGTGATCTAGGAGGCGTTCGATGTCGCGCCGGTCTTTTTTGGTAGGGCGACCGGCTCCTTTGTGGCTGAAGACCTTGGCATTTTCGCGCTTTTCGCGGGCGGCTTCGTATTCGGATTCGGGCGTTTGATCGTCAAAGTAGGCAGGCAAGAGTGCGGCCCCGACACGTTTCTCGGTGAGCCCGACGACGTGGAGTGTGCGGGTGAGGGCTTTGGTGCGCGCGATGATCGTATCGCCGATACGAATTTTTGCCGAGGCTTTGGCTATCTTGCCATTGTGACGGATTGCCGAGCCGCGGCACGCTTCGGCGGCATCGGAGCGTGTCTTATACACGCGCGTGCCCCAGAGCCATTTGTCAATGCGGACGGGCGGAACGTCGAACGTTGAACGTTCAATGTCTGATGTTGAATTTTGATCGGCGTTCATACTATTGGTTGTTCGTGATTCGACGCATCCTTTCTAATTCACCATGGGGAGATCCAAGTTCGATGTTCGAGCGTGCCTAACGTTGCTTCAGTGCCGACGCCATTTTTTCGAGCCCTTCAAGTAGGCGGCTGCGCGGGCAACCGAAGTTCAGGCGGACATGTTCTTTGCCATCGAAAGGGGCGCCATCAGTGAGGCCGACTCCGTGGTCTTCAAAGAATTTGATGGGTTTGTCGAGTTCCAGGCGGCTGACGTCGAACCACGCGAGGTAGGTCGCTTCCATTGGGCGAAAGGTAATGCCGGGCAACTGCTGTTGGATGAAGTTGTAGGTGAGCTCGTAGTTGCCACGCAGGTATTTGAGTAGCGCCTGACGCCAGGGCTCGCCGTGGTTATAGGCGGCTTCGCATCCCGCATAGCCGAAGCAGTTCACTTCGGTGATAATGCCACGAATAGTTTTTTGAAATTGGAGGCGGAGCTTGGAATCTTCGATGATTGAGAACGCGCAAGCGAGGCCGGGCAAGTTGTAGGTCTTGCTGGGCGCCATCAGTGTGACGGTGCGTGCTGCGATGCGATCATTGAGTGTCGCGGTGACGATGTGCTTGGCCTGATCGTCAAACACGAGGTCGCAGTGAATTTCGTCGGAGATGAGGATGAGGTCGTGTTTCTCGCAGAAGTCGGCGAGTTGCGTCAGTTCCGCGCGGGTATAGACGTGTGCGACGGGGTTGTGCGGGCTGCAGAGGACGAAGATCTTAGTGTTGGGCTTGATAGCGGCTTCCATCGCGTCGAAGTCGAGCGTCCATGTTTCACCCTGTAGGCAAAGCGGCACTTTGATCAATTCGCGACCCGCGTAGTCGGGAGCGGTGAGGAACGGTGCGTATACCGGCGTGGCAGTCATGACCGAGTCGGTCTTGCTGGTAAAGGCGTGACAGCAAAGGTTGATGGCAGGTACGAGTCCCGGCAGGAAATTGAGCCAACTGGCTTGGGCGCTGTAACCATGCTGGCGTTGCAGATAGTTGAGGACTGCTTCAATCGGTGCTTCGTAGGGTATGGTGTAGCCGAAAATGCCGTGATCGAGCCGCTTTTGCAGAGCGTCGAGGATCTCGGGCGCAGTGGTGAAATCCATGTCGGCGACCCATAGCGGGAGGATGTCACGGCCCTTGTATTTGTCCCATTTGAGGGAGCCATAGCCGTTGCGATCTGGGCAGGTGTCGAAATTGTAAACTAGTGCGCTCATGTGGTGGTCACGATCAACAGCGCGGCAGGATCCTGCAAACTCAATTCGTTAAAAACTGATGAGGTAGAGGTAGCCTTGGGATACTTGTTCGGCTTGTTTGGCGGAGATCCAGCGTTCGTTGTACGAGGGGCCCCACGAGTCGCTGACGGCGATTTCGTCGGTTGTTTTGTTGTAGCCGGTGATCAGGCAGGCGTGCGCAGCCATGCTGTCGCGGCTGAGTTCGGTGGCGCGTGCGCTGGTTTTAGTCGCCTTTGCCCAAGCATCCCAGTTGTTGACTGCTTTTCGTTCTTGAGTGCGTTGGTTGGCGTATTGGTTGTATGCCTCGGAGGAGGACATGGTCCAGATTATCGGTAATCCTTTATCGATATACTTCTGAATGGTACGCACACTGATTGACTGTTGGAGCTCCTTCATCGTGCGGCTTTGGGACGCGATGTATCGATCCACCGAGTTGATGATGTTACGGAGTGATGTGCCGCCGCCGATGTCGGTTTGCCCTGCCATGGCGAGGATATACATATCGGCGGGGATCTGCATGTAGCGCAGGTAGCGTTCGAAGGTGGCCGGTACGCAATAGCCCTTGGGGCCTTGGTTGACCATCGGGATGTTGCTAATGATGACATCGCCATTGGTGCGCATCATAATATTTTCCTTGGTCAGTTTGCGTAGCGCGGCATCGGAGAATCGCTTGCCGCGGCCTTTGTTGTCGGCTGTTTCGCTCGGTACGATTCGCAGGCTGACGTATTCGTCTGCTTGTGTGGCGAGAAGGAGTGCATGGCCTTTCCAGTCCCAGCGTTGAATGCGTTGTTTGATGCCGCGACCGGTGCCGAACTGCTGTTTCTTTGGCTCGCCCAATACCTTGCTGATGCGTTTGCAGAGCATGTTCGCATCGTGTTTGATGGCTGCTTGCATCGCCTTGATTTCGTCTTTGCTGGGGATGTCGCTAAAGTTAAAGTCGCCCTTGTTGGCAAACACCATGCTAAGCTGGGAGGCTTGGGCGCTCACTCCGCAGAAGGCGGCGGAATAGGGGCGTGTCCCGAGTATGCGGTAGTTCGCTGTTGGGTAGTATCGAAAGCTGGACTGTGTGTGCGTCTCGGATTCGAGTGGCCATTCAAGTCGCCGAGCGACATCATTCGCCTGATCATCCCAGAGGTGATCGTCTTTTAACAATGGGATGCCGAAGAGTGCATTGATTGTTTGAAATGATGGCTGCGCTTGTGTTGCGAGTCCGCTGATTATCTGTTGGCTTTCCGCTGATAAGCCTGCGCGGTCGAACCACAGCTCGTTGCCGTTTTGTAGACGTATCTGGATGCGCTGGTCTTGAACCTCGAGGATGTCGACGTCGATCGTTCTGCCCGTGGTGTTGGAGATCGGTATAGCCTGCGCCACAGGTAGGGCGTTCGCGAGCGCAATTAATAGCAGGGGAATGCGGGATAATAACTTCATTGGGCTGCATTTGTTTATAATACAGCTAATGAGTGCAAGTTGGTCGTGACAAGCGTATGCTGGGATCGATCAGGCGGCCTCGATGAGGTGCAGTTGGGCGAGGAGTTCGCTCAGGGTCTCGCCGCTGGCTGGGATATTGCCAATTAGGCTGGTGCGGTGGCCGAGTATCCAGCTTGCGGTTTGATCGACCGCGCTGATGTGGTTGTCGAGGTCGAGCAGGTGTTCCCATTCGGCTAGGCGCTGAGTATTGTAGCCGGCGAGGGCTTTTTGGCGCTCTGCGTCGGTGGTGCCGCTGGCCAGACGATCGACGAGGTCGACCGCTTCGCGCATACCTACATTCATGCTGAGAATACCAGCTTGCGGGGTCATATGGGCAGAATCGCCCGCCAGCCAGATGCGATGCTTGCCGAATGAGTCGGCCAAGCGATGTTCGAACTGGATCAGCATGCGCCAATTGAGGTTTTCAATCGAGCCTTCGAACCAAGGTGCGTTTTCGGCCAGAAAGGCGTCCAGGTGCTCGCGGTCCAGTAATGGGTAGCCGTGGTTGCCGTATTGTAGGAGGTGATGATCTTTCTGTAGAGACTGAGTGGGTGCCTCGCCGTGGTTGACTTGAAAGCTCCAACGGCAGTAGCCGTTGGGCAGCGGCCAGAAGATATGGGTTTTGTCATCCTTGATGATGAGACGCATTTCATTCGGCAGGTCGGCGTCGGTTTTGAACTCGAAGACCGCATAGTCAATACTGGGAGCGGTCTCGGGGAAATTGATGCCTGCGATGTGACGGGCGACGGATTGATGGCCATCAGCTCCAATCAGGTAATTGGCCTGATAATCCAGAATCTTATCAATTTGCATCTCAATGTGGGCTACGGCGTAGCCAGTCATGCCTTCCGTTAGGCGGTCGACCGAAACTTTCAGTTTGTCTGGGGTTTGTTCAATGAAGCGGGCGCGGTGGTTCCAGAGTGGTTTGTGGCCTTTTTCGCTAAGACTCTCGACGAGTATACGCTCCAGTTCGCCCTGGCTAATGACTGACAAGAACGGGTGTTTTAAGGCGAGTGTACTGTAATTAAGCGTGGCTTTGGGGTGATCACCTTCGTAGATGCCCACTTTGCTCAGTTGTCGCGAAGATTCGAGCACGCGATCGGCTAAGCCGAGTGTATCGAGTAGCTCCAGTGTCTCGGGATGGAGGGCTAGGGCGTAGCTGTGAGTGTTGGTGCGTTGCTCGCGGTCCA
>DOCS01000162.1:257-6675 GCA_003503355.1 Opitutia bacterium | reverse complement strand
GAATCGGGGCTGAGCCGACCAGATATCGGCGTGTTATTGGACCAAGCCATCGCCGGCATGAACGTGACGGAGGCGTTGGAAACACTGATTGCTCCAGGAACACCGGACCCGGCATCCATGAACTTGGAGACTTGGTGGCGCACCCAAACGAATGCCTTGTTATTGCGGGATTACGATCAATGTGAACGCATGGATGTGTCGCGTGACTGGATCGCAGAGCTAGCGGATTTTGAGGGCTATCGCCCAGTGAGCGGGCAATTTGAAAATCTGAAGAGTTTATGGACGCATCGGAATGACGAGGCGTTACGCTCGGTTTTGACCGCTCGTCGCGAAATTATTCGCTTGCGCTTAGAACGCGTGAACCCTGCCTACTTCAATGCCGCGCGGTCCTTGGGGGCGCTTTATGAGACGACGCTGGAGACGGAGNNACATGAATTTCTGCATGCATTGGCCGCTTACATAACTGATTGGTTAGACACCATAGACTTACATAATAAAACTCAGGGATTACTCGACGCGGAGTGATCGGTCCAGACCACCGCTGCGCGTAGCAGTCTCGCCTTTTAACGCGAAGCCTGTAGCCGCTTGGTGAATGCCGCCGGGATGTGATTCTGTTGCAATTTAAATGCTTCCAGCACTGCGCCCGCAACCGGAGGGAGGTGTGGGGGCTGGATTTCAATTTCAGGAACAGTCTGGCGGATCTGTTTGCTTAGACGCTGGGTAAAGAAGGAATCGTTGTCGACCAAGCCCCCCATCAGGACTAGAGGAATGGCCGTGAGATCCAATTTCGCTGCGGTCGCCCGGATCAGTGCCACGAGCTCATCGATGGCACGCTGTACGATTTGATTGGCATCGGCATCGCCGGATTGCGCCAATTGTAGCACGGTGGGGCACAGCGCTGCGATTTCGTTCCATTGTATCGACTCTGCATGCAGGCGTTGAATGACCTGGTCTAGGGAGCTGATCTTGAGTTGCTCGAAGATTGCATTTTTGAGCAACTCGCCCGAGCGTCGCCCATCCGCTTGCCGGATCGCACATTCGATCGCCTGCCGGCCGATCCAACCGCCGCTACCGCCATCATCGGCGATCGAGCCCCATCCTCCGGTACGACGCAGGCTGCCGTCTGCATCGATCCCAAAGCAGGCGGAGCCGGTTCCAGCCAACAGTACCATGCCAGGCGCACCCGCCAAGCCACCGCTCAGGGCGATGTGGGCGTCGGTTAGGATCGATACGGCCTTGGGGCGCAGCTTGAGTTCGGCAATGACTGCTTCGGCTTGTTGATGTGCCTTGGGCGTGGATAAGCCGGCGATGCCGAAGCAAGCCGCGGCCAATTCGATGGAGTCTGTGTCCATCCCGGCAAATGCTTGCTCCACTACCGAGTGTAAGTTTGCGCGAAAGGTGGCTGCATCGCACTGGTGAATGTTGGTTGAGCCCGCGAGCCCACGGCCTAGCACTGTACCCAGCTCATCGACGAGTAGGCTACGCGTTTGGGTGCCGCCTCCATCCACACCTAAAAATACCTGCATTCGTCGAGTATACGCAGTCGCTGCGCGCTGTCTATTCGGTAATGTGACAAGTGTTTACACCAGTAAGCCGATGAGCACTTTGGCAATCAGGATCATCACGATCAGCGCAACTGGATAGGCGACGAGCAGTGGCACGAGACTGACCAGCATGACGAGCCCACAATAGACAAAGCGCACCAGTCCGAGCGTGCCAACGCCGCTGGGAATACTATATCCGAGGTGACCGGCAAGCTGGGCGGCAAACAGTACACCCCACACTTCGGATATTCATCCCTTTGATCGTAAGGTTGCCGAACCGCAGCCTGTCGCGACAATAGCGAACAGGGGGATCAGCGGTTGATTCAGTAACAGGGAATTGATGGCTTCCAGGTTCATCATCAAAACTTATCCTTCGCTGTTCTTTCATCAACTAAGTCACCTGTAAGTCCGCTTTGCAGAAATCTAACAGGACTCGTGAGCTAACACCAAGTAGCAAGCTCGGAACACTTCCCGCATATTGCCGTGACTGGATTGAAAGGCTTGTTGCGCGTGTTGATGCAGCTGCTCGCTGTAATGACTGCCGGAGAGTTGTCGG
The DNA here is from genome assembly GCA_003503355.1 of Opitutia bacterium. Taxonomy (GTDB): domain Bacteria; phylum Verrucomicrobiota; class Verrucomicrobiia; order Opitutales; family Coraliomargaritaceae; genus Lentimonas. The sequence goes on along the minus strand of DOCS01000162.1, from coordinate 4,575 downwards.
ACCAACTGATGCGCCAGAGGCCAATTAGCTTGAGTTCGCAGTAAAATCGGCACGCGACGCTTCCGATGCAGCGTCGCGATCAGGGCCATTCGATTGCTGCGTGCGATGTTGCAAACGCGCCGCCACTGCCAGAAGTTTAGCACCTCTGTGCCGTCAAACAGACAGACGTGTTGTGCGCCTAAATCCTGCAAGCGGGCTATGGTGTGCGTGCGTACTTGCTGCGTCGATTCAAGTTGCAGCCGAGCCCAGTGTATTTGAAAGCCACGCTGCTGTAAGGGTGCTTCGAGGTCTTCGAGTAAGGTGGTTTTGCCGCTGCCTTTGGGGCCGAGCAAACAGCTGCAACTCAGACTGAGCGCCTGATCGACCAGCGACTCCAGCGCCTCCGCGTGCAGCGCGTAGCGTATTTGCTCAACGCTTGAGGAACGAAAAGGGTTTGCGCTTGCTTTCATTGGGGACCGCCGAGAGCGCGATGGCTTCGGCGTGAGGTGAAACCGTGATGGGTAACTGATGCGTCGCCTTGCCTTTTTTGACGCTGAGCGTCAGCGCCCAGTTGAGCGAGATGAGCGTGCCGTCGAACGAGTAGGGAGATGCCGGCAGAGTAAATTCGAAGGACTCCTCGCCGCTGGTCGCCTCGGTGCTCCAGTTCAGTTCCGCTTCGATTTTGTCATCGCGTGAGCCTCGACCTTCGGTGCTCCAGCCGAGTGAGAGGCGTATTTCTTTAGGCCCTTTTTCAAGCGCCCACAGAATCTTGCCGGCAACATGTTGGCCCGGTAGCAGCTGTGTTTGTTCTAAATCAATGAAGAGTGTGTCATCCATGGTCTGTTGGGCTAGCTGAGTGGAATCGCGCGAACAGTGATCGGGTAGCTGTTCTTAATGTCTGGGAACCGTGGAATCTCGCCGTCGACGCAGAGCCGCCAGGTGATCTTGTTATTCGCGCAGTCGAAACTGTGCATGCTGTCGATCGGAATGCACAGCTCCAGCGTACCGCGCTGTTGAGTCGCCGGTTGGTCTAGCTCGAGCAGTATGTCGTGGTGGAAGGAGGAGTGGTCCGTCGCTGAATTGGTCCCGCGACGATAGGTGGCCGCCTCTTCGCCCTGCAGGGAAATTTTCAAATGGCGCACTTTCGTGAGTGGCTTGGTCGCACTCCATTCGAGCTGCACACGATCGCCGAGTGCCGGACTGGATTCGCTCAGTCTCAGTTCGAGCTTCGGGTTCGCCAGTGCCAGTAGTGAATGGAAAATGGCTAAAATCAGGGCAATGCCGATCAGCACAAATGGAATGAGGAACAGGGTGAGAAACCAGTCGGGGTGACCACTGCGGTGGCTATTGACGAGTTGGATCAAAAATACGCTGACGATACCATTCCAGAAACAGGCAGCAACGGTGACGCCGATCACTTTGCCAATCCCAGTGGAACTGGATTTCAGTTGCTGGGTGCCGGTCGCCTCGGTCGAGACGCGTTTGTGTCGGCTATTGAAGCCTAGGTTCCATTGCTTGGGCAGCCATCCCAGCGTGCCGAGCATCACAGAAATTCCAATGATCATGAATACCGAGCAAAACGGAATCACGAAGTACACGCTGCGCGGGATGTCTCTGGAGAGCACCGCTTGACTGGGATCTTGCGGGTTGACCCAGCAGTCCTGTTGCGAGCCGACCGGATAGCGAGCGACGATCGCGGCTTTAGCGCTGCGGCCGCTGGAGCTGCCAGCGGCGAAGTCATAGCTGTCACTTTGGTAGCTGATGCCGCGGGCCGAATAGCTGAAACAGATGTCGACGCTGTAGCTGGTGCCATCACTATCCCTGTGGCTTCCGACCTCGCTGGAATCAATCACACAGCTGACCTGCAGCCACTCGTTACTATCCAGCGATTTGAGCAGCGGGCTCAAGCCCATCAGCCAGCAAAATAGGGCACCCATGGCGAAAAAGACACAGCCAAACAGTAGGCCGATGGCCTTGCCACTAGCTTTGCCCAAACGGTGACTAGAGTTCGAGTGTTTGTTGATACTAAAAGTTGCCATAGTTCAATCCGCCTAAGTGGCGATCGGGTTGAGGAGGGCTTTGAAATCGTCTTCGCTGAGAATCGTGAGCTCGAGTTTAACCGCTTTGGCATATTTCGAGCCGCTCGCTTCGCCGGCAACCACATAGTCGGTTTTTTTACTCACGCTCGAGCTAGTCCGACCGCCGACTTGCTCAATCAGCGCGGTGGCTTCGCTGCGTGTGAGCGTGGGCAACGAACCGGTGAGCACGAAGATCTTGCCAGCCAAGGGACTGTCGCTGTGGTCGCTGCGCGCGGATTGAAAATTGAGCCCGTAGGTACGCAGACGGTCGAGCAACGCTTGGTTGTCCGCATTTTCAAACCATGCATGCAGGCTCTGCGCCATAATTGAACCAATCCCGTCAACAGTCTCCAATTGTTCCTCACTAGCGCACGCGATCGCATCGAGCGAGTCGAAATGAGCTTCGAGGTCCTTGGCGGACTGCTTGCCCACATGCGGAATGCCGAGTCCGTGGATCAATTGCCACAGTTCACGGCCCTTGCTCACCTCCAGTGCGGCCAGCAGGTTGGTCGCTGACTTCTCGGCGAATTTATCCAATTCAAGCAGTCGAGCGGCATCGAGTGCATACAGGTCGGCAGGCGTTTGTGCTAGGCCACGTGACACCAGTTGTTCGACAACCGCCGTGCCTAGGTTCTCGATGTCCATACAGGCGCGGCTGGCAAAGTGCTGCAGCTCACGCTGTTGGCGAATCGGATCGTCGCTGCGTGTGATGCGCCAGACCGCTTCGCTGGGGTCACGTTCGGCTTCGATGCCGAGCGCTTTTAAATGTGCGCCAAAGTCGAACGGAAGACTGTCGTCAGGGCGCTTACTTTCAACCACACTGAGTACCTGCGGGATGATTTCGCCGGCCTTCTGCACCCGCACGGTATCGCCCGGGCGGATGTCTTTACGGCGGATCTCATCCTCATTATGCAGGGTCGCGCGCGAAACCGTGGTACCCGCCAACTGCACGGGCTCCAAAATCGCCACCGGTGTCACAGCGCCGGTGCGGCCGATTTGCAGACTGATTTCTTTGAGCAGGGTCTCAGCGCGCTCGGCCTCAAATTTGTAGGCGATCGCCCAACGCGGCGCTTTGGCCGTGTAACCCGCCTCGTCTTGTAGGCGGAAGTCGTCAAGTTTGACCACCGCGCCGTCGGTCGGGTAGCTGAATGTTTGTCGCAACGTATCCAGTGCTTCAATACTGGTCCAGACCTGCTCGATGCCATCGGTCTGCCAGATTTTTTCCAGCACCGCGAAGCCCCATTTTTTTAATTTCTGCTGAATCTCGGCTTGGTGGCTGAAATAGCGCGGCGGTTCACAGGCCCCGACCCCGTAGAGCACGATATCGAGCCTGCGTGCCCGCGCCTCGGCAGGGTTGAGCAGTTTAATCGTCCCAGCCGCCAGATTGCGGGGATTGGCATACAGCTGCAGGCCCTCCAGTTCACGCGCTGCGTTGATTCGCTCGAACTCGTGGTGCTGCATATAAATCTCGCCGCGCACTTCAAGGATCGCGGGAGCGTTATCGAGGGAGTGGGGCACCCCTTTGATGTGACGGACATTGTGGGTAATATCGTCGCCTTCCGTGCCGTTGCCACGGCTGACTGCACGCACGAATTGGCCATTCTCGTAGGTCAGGCTGACCGCGACGCCGTCGATCTTGGGTTCGACCAGATAATTCAGCGTTTGATCGGGAAAGCGCTTCTCTAGACGGCGGCCAAACTCGATCAAGGCTTCCTGATTATAAGTATTGTCGAGGCTGAGCATCGGCTTGCGGTGCTGATAACTTTGGAATGCTTCCAAGCGGTCATCCCCCACGGCATGCGTCGGGGATTTATCAAAATCAAACTCCGGGTTGGCGGATTCCAATTCAGCCAGACACGTTTTCAGGCTGTCATAGGCTTGATCGTCAATGCGCGGCGTGGCGTCCTTGTAATAGAGCCGATCGTGCTGTTCGATTGCGGCACGTAGCTTCGCGATTTCTTTCTGCGGATTGGGCATTGTAGGCGAGATTCAAACTCTAAATGTCGGTTAATCAACGTGAATAGGCGCGTCATCTGAAAAAGCTGGGAGCATGCGCCACAGTGACGTCTGACGGCGGCTGTGGTTGTCGTTGTTTGTTTCTGAAATTCGGTAGCACGGCGGCGACAGGCGTTGTGACCGATGATGAAGCACAAAAAAGCCCACTGACTCAAGAGAATCAACGGGCTAAAAATGCTGGGAGCTACAGAATTCGTTCCGAGGGAGCTGCGCGACCGACAAGACCGGGCGCGCAGCGAACCGGA
>DOCS01000162.1:0-178 GCA_003503355.1 Opitutia bacterium | reverse complement strand
AGACCGGGCGCACAGCGAACCGGACCATCGTAGATGAGAATACTAGAGAAAGCTCAGTCTACAAAAAAGCCTGCCGACTTTAATAAGTGCGACGAGCTAAAAATGGTGGGAGCTACAGAATTCGTTCCGAGGGAGCGCAGCGACCGACAAGGCCGGGCGCGCAGCGAACCGGATCATC
>DOCS01000101.1:2817-4022 GCA_003503355.1 Opitutia bacterium | reverse complement strand
AGCGGGTTGATCCCGCGATTGTTCGCGGGGGCAGCGTCGCGCGCTTATCCGCGCAGCTGGTCCAGCGCTTCGAAGAAGTCGGGGAAGGTTTTGCCGCAGCACGTCGGGTCTTTGATGGCGAGCCACGGCTTGCCGTCGCCGATGAGGTCGAAGCTGGCGAGGATCGCAAAGCTCATCGCGAAGCGGTGATCGTCGTAGGTGTCGATTTCGATCAGTTTGCCTGCGTTGCGAGCTTTCATTGCGCGGGCGCGTAATTCGTTGGGCTTGGTGCTGATGGTGAGCGCGTCGTCTTCTTCTTTAACCAGTTGGCCGAGCTTGGAGAGCTCGTTGGCCATGCCGGCGATGCGGTCCGTCTCTTGGTGGCGGGTGTGGCCGATGCCGGTGATGCGCACCGAGCCGCTGAGTAATGGGGCGATCGCTGCGTAGGTCAGGAAGGTGTCGGAGAACGGCTTGAAGTCGATTTCACGGTGGTCGCGGCCAATTGCTTCGGGTGCCGAGCAGCTCGCGACCCATTGATTGTTGTCGGCGTCCACGCGCAGCCCGTGGTGGGCGAGCACTTCGATGAAGTGGGCGTCGCCTTGCAGCGGATCGGCGCTGAGGTTGGGGATGGTGAGTTGACCGCCTTGGATCAGGGTGAGTGCCAGAAAGTAGCTGGCTGCGGAGATGTCCGGCTCGATGCGGTAGCTGCCGTGGGCGGGAGCCGTGTAGTGTTGGGCAGTCAGTGCATAGTTGCCGTTCGCGTCGCTGGTGACCGCGGACGCGCCAAAGGCTTCGCGCATTTTAAGCGTGATCGCCACGTAGGCCGGGCGCACGTCGGGGCAAGCGAGTTGGACATCGGCCGAGCCGGCGGGCGCTGCGAGCAGCAGTGCGGAAAGAATTTGGCTGCTTGCAGAGGCGTCGATGGTGGCGCTGCCGCCGTTGTAGCCTTTGGCTTTGAGGGTGAACGGAAAATGCCCCGGTTGGTCGTGGAAATCGAATTCGGCGGCGCCGAGCTCGACGAGGGCGTCGAGTAGGCCGGACATCGGGCGGGTGCGCATCGCGGGGTCGCCGTCGAGGCGGTAGGTGCCGCCTGCTTGTAGCGCGAGGAAGGCGGTGAGGAAGCGGGCTGCAGTGCCGGCGTTGCCGACGTGGAGCTCGGCAACGGTGTTGGGGATGGTGCCGCCTTCGCCCTTTACCAAGATGGTTTGGGCTGCTTGGTCGGCGGA
>DOCS01000101.1:1887-2786 GCA_003503355.1 Opitutia bacterium | reverse complement strand
CATTGGAAGCCCAGCACATTGAGTGCTTCCAGCATGATGCGGGTGTCGCGGCTAAACAGAGCACCTTCGAGGCGGGTCTCACCTGTGGCCAGAGCCGCGAGGATCAGGGCGCGGTTGGTGATACTTTTCGAGCCGGGCAGGTTGATGGTATTGTCTAGTTTTCGGGCGAAGGGCGTGATGGGGAGTGCGTCTGTCATGGTTTTGATCGGTTGGTAAATTTAAATGTTGATTGAGGACTGTTTTGGAGGCCGAAGCAAATCTTGAAATGCACAGCGTTTAGCTTTGGCGCAGTTGGTCGCGGTAGGTTTTGCCGCGCTTCAGTAGGGCAGTGACGGCCGGTGCATCGTGGTTGAGGAGTGCGGCTTTGAGGGTGTGGAGTTCTTGTTCCATGCCGTCGATGGCGCGCAGTACTTCTTCGCGGTTTTGTTCGAGTATCTGCTTCCACAGGCCGGGGTCGCCCGAGGCAATACGGGTGGTGTCACGCAGGCCGCCGCCGGCTAAGTTGCGCCATGTGTGGTCTTGGGTGGCGAGGTAGCTGCTGAGTGTGGATGCGAGCAGGTGCGGGAGGTGGCTGATGTGGGCCACGATTTCGTCGTGTTTTTCCGGCGAGACCGCGGTTAGGGTCATTCCCAGTGCAGTCCAGAAGGCGTTGAGCTTGGCGATAGCTTCGGCGGGTGTGTCGTCCAGCGGGGTGAGTATGCAGGCCGCCTGTTCAAATAAATCGGCTTGAGCGTGTTCCATGCCGGCCTGTTCTGAGCCAGCCATCGGATGTGAGCCGAGGAAGGTCGCTGAGTGGTCTGCCAGCGTGCCGCGCGCTTCGCGGCAGATGAGGCTTTTGGTGCTGCCGACGTCGGTTACCAGTGCCTTTTCGGACAGTGCTGGGCGGATTTGTGCGAGCA
>DOCS01000101.1:563-1832 GCA_003503355.1 Opitutia bacterium | reverse complement strand
GTGTCGTGCACCGCGTCGCACCAAGTGCGGTCGAGGCATTTGGCGCGCGATTCCGGTCGCCGTGACCAGGTGACCACTCGAGTGGCGAGCCCGCGTTGTTTGACGGCCATCGCTAAAGAGGCGCCGAGGAGGCCGGGGCCGAGGATGGTGATCTGCTGAAACATGGGAGGGCTGAGGGCTGAGGGCTGAGGGCTGAGGGCTGAGGGCTGAGGGCTGAGGACTGAGGACTGAGGGCTGAGGCTAGAACAGGGGATACACTTTTTCGGCGGGCTGACAACTGGCAACTGATTGACCTTTAGCCTTGCGGCGCTGTGGACGTGAGTTTCATTTAGGTAGTCCTATATGACGGTGCCAGCTCAATTCTCTTATGTTTAATTTGAAGAAGTCTCCTTCTCCTCCTCGTGCGTCCCACGAGCCCAGTGGACTGAAGCGCGTTTTATTTGTGTTGTTATTTCTGTTGGGCGGCGCCGGTGTCTTGGCCTCCTTTTGGTTTTTGAGTCAGCTTGGTCCTAAGAAGGTCGATTATCAAGCATTGGCCACGCGTGTTGAAATTCCACCTGAGGTGCTGGCATTGCACGAGCAGAGTATCGAGTCGGAAGCGCAATTTGATGAGGGGGCGGTCATGCGTTCGCCGACGGCAGAGGATCTTGAGTTGTTGAAGCGGGCGTTGGACCAGCAAACCGAGTATGTCGAAGCACTGCCGGGATTTGATTCGGAGGCAGTCCGGCGTCGTGAGGATTTAGACCAGCGTTATCAGGACCTGCAGGGGGGGCTTTTAAAAGCCGCGGTTAATGCATTGCAGGCCGAGGCGCAAACGTTGGCGATTGCGAAGGCATTTGAGGCGGCGCGGGGTAAATATAAGGAAGCGTTTGCGCTGCAGAAATCCATTAACGAGAAGTATCCCTTGAGTGCGTCTTATAATTTGAGCCGGGTAACGCGTTTGCAGCGTCACGCACGTCACTTTGCAGCAGAGCCTTTGCTGGAGCGCAGTTTGGCGTTGGAGAATCAAGCTGATGTGTGCATTGCCCGGGAGGATTGGGGGCAAGCCGAGGCATTGTTGGGGCAGTCGATTGCGCTCCAAGATCGATTGAATCGCGAGTATCGAAGCTCAAGCCAGGCGAGTGTGTCGCGTTTCGAGCGTTTGAATGTCAAGCAAGCGGGTGTTCAAACCGGGCAATATCAGCTGGAGATTGAGCAAGTGTCTGATCAAGCGGACGCTCGGTTCGCCGATGGGGAGGCTTTGCTGGCCGCGAGTTTATACCAAGAAGC
>DOCS01000101.1:0-480 GCA_003503355.1 Opitutia bacterium | reverse complement strand
GAGTTTCAGCGGAAGAGCCAGACGGCTCAGAGCTTGGAACTCAGTGCGGTGATTGAGAGAAATGATGATTTACTCAACCGTTTATTGTCGGAGCGTCACACCCACAAAGCTGCTGAGGTAATCGTCGTGCTGCGCCGTGATATTGAGCAGATGCAGCAAGCTTATCCGCGTAGTTCGTTGAATGACGATGAGTTGCAGTTGAAGGTGCGCTATTTGAGTTTAATGCAGAACGACCTCGGGTTGATTCAGGGGCGCGTGTATGATGCCCTGTTGGCGATACCCGATGTGACTGGGGTGCGTATGTTGCGTACGGAGGTGCCTCAGGCGCTGTACTCCTTGCTGATGGGAAGCAACCCGAGTCGCAATCAAGGGGAGAGCGTGCCGGTTGATTCGGTGAGCTGGCTGGACGCGAAAATTTTTTGTAAGCGCCTAACCTGGATCCTTGGTAAGGCGGTACGCTTGCCGACTGAGAATGAATTT
>DOCS01000049.1 GCA_003503355.1 Opitutia bacterium | reverse complement strand
GCGGTTTCCTCGTAGCTGGACGGATCGTTTTTAAAGAAGCGCCTGATTTGTGGCCCGGTGAATCGCTCAATCGCAATCGACCCTGACTTAGCACAGACGACATCGTCGCCCCCAACGCTGGCAGCAATTTCTCGACACGCCTGACTGGTGCTGCTGTCCATCCATATTGGAGACGTTGCACGGGACAGGGTCGGTGCGAGTTGTTCTGCTAATGTTTGATTCGTTGAAAGTGAATCAATCGCGTAGAACCATTGATCGTTTAGATAGACAGACCCGTGCTGTTGTCCGGCACCAGAGATGGCGCCAACCTTGGATAAGTCGCACTGCTGACTGAGGGCTTCGAGGAGCATTTCAAGCGCGTCGAGCCACATGCACGGATCAGAGTGCACCTCGCCATTGACACCGCTGGGAATGAATCCTGAGGGTGCGTTATATTGAGGCAGTTGTGTGCCAAAGTTGACGGATGCTTCGGCAACGATCTTGCCGAGATCAATATCAATAATGAGTGCGGAACAACTTTGTGTGGAAGAATCTAGGCCGAGTGTGAACATGTGGTAGTGAACGCACTTCGTGCGTAGTGAGAGTGACACCGCGCTGCGCGCGGAGTGGAAGTGAGAGGTGTTAGTGCAGAGTAATTAAATGCGCTACAGCTTAGCTTAATAATGGAGGGCAATGCTCTGTCATTGCCGTACGTAAGTGTCGTTAATATCGGTGTTTCTGTAGTTTTTTCTAGCTTAGGCGGAAACGACGGAGCGTTTCCCTCCAGCAATGAATGTGCTGTGCGCGGAGTGAAAGTGATAACATCAGAGCCGCACTCTTCACTACCACTCTCACTACGAACAACATGCATTCACTCTAAAAATTCGCTCAGCGAATTTTTAGATGAATTCGTTTAACAAGTTCTCCATGCGCTCCTGACGGCCACTACCTAAGATCGGCTCAGGATTGGAAAGTGCATATTTCTCGAGATCCTCGAAGCCGACTTCACCTGCTTCAACTTTCGCTCCAATATCTTTATCGAAGGTGCTATAGCGTGCTTGGACGAAATCACTCATGCGGCCATCCCTGCGGATAGCTGCAGCGACTTTAAGGCCACGTGCAAATGCATCCATACCACCGATGTGGGCGTGCATGAGATCGATTGGTTCGTGTGATTCGCGACGACGCTTGGCATCGAAGTTGAGTCCTCCGGTTGTAAGGCCGCCCATTTCAAGGATGCAGAGCATGACCTGTGTGGTGAGATAGATGTCGGTCGGGAACTGATCCGTATCCCATCCGATGAGTTCGTCACCACGGTTGGCGTCAACGCTACCGAGCATATTCGCATTGTTGCAAACAGTGAGCTCGTGCTCCATCGTGTGACCAGCGAGTGTTGCGTGGTTGGTCTCGATGTTGAGCTTGAAGTGATCCATGAGGTCATATTCACGCAGGAAGTTAAGGCAAGCAGCCGAATCCGAATCATACTGATGAGTCGATGGTTCGCGTGGCTTAGGCTCGATATAGAATGGCCCCTTGAAGCCTATCTTCTTCGCGTGATCAACAGCCATGTGCAGAAACGCTCCTAGGTGGTCCAGCTCACGCTTCATGTTGGTATTGAGCAGTGTCGAGTAGCCTTCACGTCCACCCCAGAATGTGTAACCGAGACCATCGAGCTCGTTGGTGCACTCGAGTGCCTTCTTAACCTGCGCAGCTGCATAGGCATAGACTTGTGCATTTGGAGACGTCGCACCGCCTTGCGAATAGCGAGGGTGTGAGAAAAGACAAGCAGTGCCCCAAAGAAGTTTAACTCCTGTTTCTTTTTGCTTCACTTTCAGTTTCGCAACAACTGCGTCGAGCGCAGCGTTGGATGCAGCCAAGTTGTTGAGTTCAGGAGCGATATCGCGGTCGTGCCAGCAATAGTAGTCGATGCCGATTTTGTCTAGAAACTCAAAGAAGACATCGACGCGAGACAGTGCATTTTCGACCGAGTTTGTGCCGTCATCCCAAGGCATTTGTGCAGTGCCGGCACCGAAAGGGTCTGCCAAATCATTACGCATAACGTGCCAGTAAGGCGCAGCAAAGCGAAGGTGATCCTTCATCGACTTGCCATCAACGAGTTCGCTCGGGTTGTAATGTTTAAACGCTAAGGGGTTCTTCGAGGCAGTGCCCTCAAATTGGATTTTGTCGCAGTCGAAATGTTGCATGTTTGATTGGGGTTTTATCTTTAATGTGTAATGAGAAATGAGAAATGATGAACAATAACCTAATTTCAGCGTGCCCGAAACCGCATATTGCGCATATATTCTGTTGATATGCGCAATGCGTTGGTGTTAAATCAATCACATGGCAGAACAAGTCGCAATTGTGATGACGGAGGTATTCCTGCGACGCTTGACGCCGTCGTTGATTCCGTTTGTCCGGCGTCAGCATGATTTTCGCATTGTCAGCATTCATCGCCCGATTGAAGAACTACGAGCGCTGCTGACCGAATTAAATCCCAGCGCACTGATTACCGAATGGCTACCTGAGGTGACTGAGGCGCTTTTGGAGTTGGGACTTCCAACCGTGATTGCGGATACTGACATTCAGTATCCTGGGGTGACGAGTATTGATGTCGATGATTGGCAAGTCGGAGCTGAAGCCGCCCGTGCGTTTGCCCAGGCGGGCTATCGAAGCTTCGCTTGTCTCGGGAATTCAACCCCCTACTCTGAACAACGGATCGAGGGCTTTCGCCGCGAATTAGCAGGTGAGCTACAATTTTCCACGCATCAGGAAAGTGCCTTCAATGAGGCTCGGTATAGCGAGGACTTTGCGCAGCCTCGGGACGCACTGCGCGCATGGCTGGAATCACTGCCAAAGCCTGTTGGCATTTTTGCGGTGCATGATCCGCTTGGTCGATTTTTGTGCGGTGCCTGTCGGCAAATGGGGCTTCGGGTGCCGGAAGAGGTCGCTGTGATTGGCGCGAATAACGATGAACTTGTATGCGGCTTGAGCTACCCCATGCTTTCCAGTGTCTCGATTCCATGGGATACGATCGGCGAAATGGTCGGTGAAGCGTTGCTCTCTTTGCTCGCGAACGAAACGCCTCCTTCGACGCCGATTCGAGTGCCACCTAGCGGAGTCGTTTTGCGCCACTCTGCGAACCATCTCGCAGTTGAAGATCCAGTATTACGCCGTGTGATGTCTTATCTATCTGAGCGTATCCAAGATCCAATTACAGTCGAAAGTCTCTGCGATGAATTACGGATTGCTCGCCGCGGATTGGAAAAGAAATTTCGCGAATATTACCACTGCACACCATGGGAAATGCTTTGTCAGCTCCGAGTGACTCGTGCCAAGCAACTCCTGTCTGAGACTAACCATCCAATCTCCATTATTTCCGAACTGTGCGGGTTTAACGACCCCGAGCGAATGGCGGTCGTGTTTAAGCGAGTGGAGGGCATGCCTCCGTCAGCCTTTCGCAAAGGTTTCATTGCTAAATAGATGCCATTAAAGATTAAAATACCAATAATTCTACTAATCTAAAGCACGCTGTGGTTGCTCGGTGTCCTCACGAGACTGCTGGAATCGGATGTTTAGAATATTTAGGTTAAACAGTGTTGCGACACACGCACTGATGTATTCTTTCATCTGCAACTACAACTATGACTGCACCACTTTACAACTGGCTCGATGAACGCACTTCCGGTGTGTTACTGCATGTGAGCTCCCTACCATCCTCGACTGGAATTGGAAATTTCGGCACGAGCGCCTACCGCTACATCGATTTCATGGAAGCTGCCGGCATGCATGTCTGGCAGATTTGTCCTCTCGGACCGACCGGTTACGGCGACTCGCCATATCAATGCTTTTCGGCGTTTGCAGGTAATCCTTATTTTATCGATCTCGAACCGTTAGAAGCCGAAGAACTCGTCCACTGGGATGAGCTACAGGCACTGCGCGACTTGCCAACCGACCACGTCGACTATGGCGCGCTGTACGGTGCATTTTGGCCGGTATTACACAAGGCATATGAGCGTTTTAAGCGCTCCGGAGCCGATCACTTCGATGGCTATGGCAGCATTAAAGCCTTCCGCAAAGCGCAGTCCGCGTGGATTGA
>DOCS01000172.1:1193-5555 GCA_003503355.1 Opitutia bacterium | reverse complement strand
ATTATGAGTCCCCTGCTCTAACCGCTGAGCTACAGGCCCGCTTGAAATTTGAAAAAGAAAAGTGTTTCAGAGACGGCGTCGAACCTTTTCGTAAGGTGACTTCGCGATGAATGGCACTTCTCAGTGGCAATGGTCTTCGACGCTGCGCTATGCGGGACGCAGTTCGACGAGGCGCTGCGCAAAATGGCAAACGCGCCCGGCTCTTCTTCGATGCGCTGCAAATCAACGCATTGAAGCCGAAAAGCATACCCGACTAAACACTAGTCCTGCTCACGCTCTTTGGCGACATTCACATTCAGCGCACGGCCGGCAAACTCCTGACCATCCAATTGGCGAATGGCTTCGTCCGCACCTGCTTGGTCCTCCATCGTCACAAAGCCGAAGCCACGCGGGCGACCGCCACCAGGACGGGTCACGATGATCGCTTCTTCCACCGTGCCGGTGTTTGAGAAGATCTCGCGCAGATCCTCTGCAGTGGCATCAAACGAAAGGTTTCCTATGTAGAGTCGAACAGACATAATTTTGTAAAGTTGTATTTTATAAGTTGCAGGTTGTCAGCTGGACGATGCCCGAATACCGATTGAAAAAGTGCGCAACCGACACAAGACACAACCATAATTTAAAAACGACCGATATTTGCCAAACTCAAACGCTGAGAATTTGTGCTGCCAATCGCTTAATTTACCGTGATTTCAGATAAAAAAAATAAACCAAGCACGATCCTACGGGTCTCGGCTTATCTTTTTCGCTACAAGTCCCTCTTCTGGCTGACCATCGGACTGGCAGCGGGCATGACCCTGATGGAGATCGCGGTCCCGTACGCGATCAAAGTTATTCTGGATGACATTCAATCCACCGGCGCACTCACAGGGCTCTTCTGGGGCGTCGGCGTCATTGCATTGCTCTACATCGGCAGTGAAGTGTTCAACAGCCTGCGCATCCGAGTAAATAATACTCTGGAACAACAGGTTCTATTGGAAATGCGGCGCGACTTACACTCGAAGTTGCTGCGCCTACCGGTGTCTTTTTATGACCAGCGCAAGAGCGGGGAAATCTCCTCGCGTGTGATCGAGGATGTCGCCGCGGTCGAACGCGCCCTGCTCGATGGAACCGAGCAAGGCACTGGCGCACTGCTGAAAATCATCGGCATCACCACGGTGCTGTTCCTGATGCAGCCCCTGTTGGCGTGGTGCGTCTTCCTCCCGGTGCCGATTCTACTCCTCTGCGGCATCTTCTACTCCAAGCGCTCACGCGTCATCTGGAAAGGCGTCCGGGAAAGCTCGGGCGAGTTAAACAGCCTGCTGGTCGAAGACATCCAAGGCAACCGCCTGATTCAAACGTTTGGGCTACAAGCGCGCGAAGCCGCTCGCTTTGAGGACCGCGCGGAAGATCTCAAGTTCAAAACCCTAAAGGCCATGTTCCGCTGGTCGCTCTACAGCCCGATCACCACTCTCGTCACAAAGCTCGGCTTCCTCAGTATCGTCGGCGTTGGCGGCTATCTCGTGATGCAAGACACGGTCGACTTCAGCATGGGCAAGCTGCTCGCGTTCTTCCTCTACGCGAACATGCTCTACCAACCAATCTCACAGCTTCACGGGTTAAACCATCTGATCGCGGCCGGCCGCGCCTCCGGCGAACGTGTGTTTGAAATCCTCGACGCAGCCGTCGACGTCGATGAACCCGCCACACCAACTCCGCTGCCCGAGGGGCCGATAGAAGTCGCATTCAAAGGCGTTCAATTTGAATACCACGGCCGCCCGGCAGTACTCGAAAACCTCAACCTGACACTCGAGGCCAACAAAGTCACCGCGCTCGTGGGCCATACCGGTGCCGGCAAATCCACCGTCGCCAACCTCGCAATGCGTACCCATGACGTCACCGGCGGAACCGTACAGCTTAACGGCGAAAACATCCGCAACCTCTCCTTAAGCGAGCTCCACGATAAAGTCGGTCACGTCGCACAAGACCCGTTCCTATTTGAAGGCAGCGTGCGCGACAACCTGCTGCTCGCTCAGCCGGATGCCAGCGAAGCCGACATCACACACGCACTCGAGCAAGCCTGCGCCTTGGAGTTCGTCAACGCCTTGCCCAAAAAGCTCGATACCAACATCGGCGAAAAAGGAATCCGCCTCAGCCAAGGAGAGAAACAACGCCTCACCATCGCCCGCGTGCTACTGAAAAACCCACCGTTCGTCATTCTTGACGAAGCCACGGCCAGCGTCGACACCATCACCGAGCGAAAAATCCAACAAGCACTCGACTATCTGGTCGAACAACGCACCGTCCTCGTCATCGCACACCGGCTGTCTACCGTGCGCCGTGCGGATAAAATCGTGGTTCTCAAAGCTGGCAAGATTCTCGAATCCGGCACGCACGAAGTGCTACTCGCCCAAAATGGCCACTATGCCAAACTCTGGAGCCACCAGAGCGATCTGATTCCCGAACATACTTGAGCCAGACATCTGGATTATCTTGCTCAAGCGAAGGAATATCTCACTAGACAACACTACGATAGGCCGCTTAAACACTAGCTTGGCTTTCTGTTTCCCCCTTGACGCTGTTTTCATCAACGGCTTGTTTGTGCGTTATTCATTGATGACTGGACTTTAAAAATAAGCTAGTTTACTACTTGATTTAACACGTTCCGGTATCTTTTTTTGCGAGCCTCCAACATGACCACACAAGAAACAAGCGACACCGACGAAACACTGAGCAAAGAACTCATCGTGCAGAACAAGATGGGCATCCATGCTCGGCCTGCTGCAATGATTGTGCGTATTGCCAACACCTATTCAGGTGAAGTGTGGGTCGACAAAGATGATGAACAGGTGAACGGCAAGAGCATCATGGGCTTGATGATGCTAGCGGCGGGCAAGGGCTCCAAGCTGACCTTTCGCACCGAAGGACCGATCGATGCCGCGACCAAGATGCTCGGAGAACTCGAGGATCTGTTCGGACGACGCTTCGAAGAGGCTTAAGGCTGCACACCCTTAGCTCCGGCCCTTTGAGTCAGTTCGAAGGGCTTTTTTGTGCCCGTTTGGCTGCGCCCGCCCCACCCGACCGGCACCCAGTGATGGCTTACGGCAAAGACTTTAGAACTGCCGAGTTCAGTTTGCAGCCCGAAGGCATAACAGACATGGCCAATTGACTCGGCGACGATTTTAAACAAATGTTTGAAACATGCCCCTCGCGTCAAGATCTCCCAAGGCCGATAAAACCCGCAACGATATCGTTCGCGCCGCCGAGAAGCTCTTCGCCGAAAAGGGATTCCGCGCCATGACCTTGCGCGACGTCACCCGCCAAGCGCACGTCAACCTCGCAGCGGTGAACTACCATTTTGGCTCCAAGCGCGAGCTGATGCTGGCAGTGATCCGCAATCGCTTCGAACCGATCAACGTCGAGCGGCTCAGGCGATTGGACGCACTGATGGCCAAACATTTGACAGCACCGATTCCGGTCGCTGCCATCTTCGCGGCGCTATTTGGCCCGCTGTTTGAGAGCGCCAACACTGAACACGGCCCCGACCGCGCTCTAATGCAGCTGATCGGCCGCGCCATCACCGAGCCGGCCGACTTCATGCGCAGCATGCACAAGGTATTTTTCAACGAGCTGTCGCAGCGCTTCATGGCGGAACTGCGACGCAGTTGCCCTCAGCTATCGGAGGAAGCCCTGCAATACCGTTTTTTCTTCGTAATCAATACCATGCTCGGGACGATCATTGAGCAAGCCCGACTGGAAAATCTTTCAGGCGGCACACTCGACGCGACCGACTTTGACAAGCTGGTCAAACAACTCACCGACTTTGCCGTTGCCGGCTTTATACAAACCGACGCAACGCCCTAACATGACACGCATCAAAATCAGCCGCCTCGCAAGCATCGCCAGCCTCGCGGCATTTAGCGGCTGCGCGACCGCCCCCGAGCGCGCGGCTGCCCCCGAGCTTACAGTTCCCGCCACATGGACTGCAGCGGCTGCCAGCAACCGTGCCGCGCCGCAGGCCTGGCTGGAAGATTTCAACCAGCCCGGCCTGAAAGCCCTAGTCGAAGAAGCCTTGCAGAAAAATGCCGATCTGCGCATCGCCGCCGCGCGCTTATCGCAATCAGCCGCTGAAGCACGCATTGCAGGCGCAGACCTGATGCCCAGCGCCAACCTCGGACTGGGGGGGCGTCGCCAACAGATCAGCACCTTCGGCCCGCAATCGACCGGCGGCGTGCGCTTCGAAAACTACGATCTGAATCTGAACGTGAGCTGGGAAATCGATCTCTGGGGACAACTGCGCGATCGCACGTCCGCCGCACTCGCACGACTTGAAGCCAGCCAAGCCGAATTCATGGCGGCTCGCCTTTCACTCGCCGCTCAGGT
>DOCS01000172.1:0-1108 GCA_003503355.1 Opitutia bacterium | reverse complement strand
CTGAGCGAAGGGCTCGACCTACGCCGCATTCGCACCCAAACCGCCAGCGCCGAAGCAGAAGTCGAAGTGCGCCGCCGCGCGCTCGACCGAGCCACCCGCAGCCTTGAAGTACTGCTCGGCCACTATCCCGCAGCCGCCCTACAGACCGAACATCGTCTCCCCGCACTTCCTACAACGATCCCGGCAGGCCTGCCGGCAGAGTTACTCCAGCGCCGCCCCGACCTCGTGGCAGCTGAGCGTCGACTCGCGGCATCTGATAAAACATGGCAGGCGGCACGTAAAGATCGACTGCCCGCCATCCGCCTGACCGCATCCGGCGGCAGCGCCTCGCAGGATTTTAACAACCTGCTCAACCGCGACTTCTCCGTCTGGAGCCTCGCCGGCAATCTGGCACAACCCATCTTCCAAGGCGGCCGCATCCGTGCCGGAATCGATCGATCCGCATCCCTGCGCGAACAAGCCGCAGCCAATTACCACAACACCGCCCTACAGGCGTTTCTCGAAGTCGAAACGACGCTCGCCGCCGAAACCTACCTGCTGCGCGAATACCAAAAACTCACACTCGCCGCCGAAGAAGCCACTGCCGCCGAAACCCTTGCCTGGAAACGCTACCGAAACGGCACTGCCGACTTCCTCAACACACTCGACGCCCAACGCACTGCCGCGCGCGCACGCAGCAACCTCCTTGCCCTACGCAACCGCCTGCTGCAAAACCGGGTCGATCTCTATCTCGCACTCGGCGGCCCCTTTCAACCCGCATCATGAAAAAATTACTGGCACTGCTCATACTCGTCGCCGCGGCCACGATCACGGCCGCACTCATTTTCCTCAAACCAACTGCGCCGGAAGTCACTCCGCAGCGTCCGGTTCCCACGGTGGAAATCATACTAGTGCAGCCGCAATCCATTCAACTGATGGTGCGCAGCCAAGGCACCGTGATGCCGCGCACCGAAACCGCGCTCTCGGTCGAGGTCAGCGGACGGATCCTCGAAATCGCCGACAACTTTCGCGCTGGTGGCCACATTGAAGCAGACGAAGTGCTGCTGCGGATCGACCCCGCGGATTACCAAGCTGCGGTCGCCACACGGATTGCCGACCTCGCCAGCGC